>JAJRWW010000204.1 GCA_024276595.1 Myxococcota bacterium | reverse complement strand
GGGGCCGGCCTGTCTCCGGGGGGCACTGCGCCCGCGCCAGCGCCACAACCGGGAGTGGCCCCGGTGAGCCAGATCGCCTCCATGCCCAAGGGCCCCCCATCGCGGTCTCGGCCGGTTGCCGGTCCCATGGGGAGCGGGCTCCCCTCGGCACCTCGGCCGGTTGCCGGTCCCATGGGGAGCGGGCTCCCCTCGGCGCCTCCCCAGGGAGGGCAGCGCCCCCCCGGAGCTTCGCCAGGACAGGCCGGGCAGCCCCCGAGCCCTGGGGAGATGGACACCATCGCCGCCGGCTCTCCTGGCGCCGTGGCCCCTGTTGCGCCAGGGGCACGCCCCGGCGGGCCCCCGGTGGCCGCACCTCCTGCTGCGCCTCCTCTGGGGGCTGGCGGGCCCCCGGTGGCCTCACCCACCGCACCAGGCTCTCCTGGGGCCACGGGTCCGGGGGCGAGCTTCCCGGCGGCCGCGCCGCCCTCTGCTGCCTCGCCCTCTGCGCCGCCCCCCACAGTCTCGCCCGTCGCCCGAGCGCAGGCTCCTCCCGGCCCGCCAGTTGGCGTGGCGCCGGGGCCCGACGACGTGGACCTCGTGGGAAAGACCCTCAACCGGCGCTACCTGGTGGAGGAGCGTATCGGCGAGGGGGGGTTTGGGGACGTGTACCGGGCCCGCCAGATCCAGATGGACCGGGAGGTGGCCATCAAGGTCCTCGCCCCTGGGATGGGCCAGGACGAGAACTTGGTGGAGCGTTTTCGCAGGGAGGCCAAGTCCGCCTGCAACCTGCGGGATCCGCACACAATCATTACCTATGATTTCGACGAGACCGAAAACGGCCTGCTCTACATCGCCATGGAGCTGCTGCAGGGCGAGACGCTCTTTGACGTGATGGAGGAGGACACTCTCATCCCCCCACCCCGGGTCGCGGGCATAATCGAGCAGTGCTGCACGTCCCTGGGGGAGGCCCACACCATGGGGATAGTCCACCGGGACATCAAGCCAGAGAACATCTTCCTGGAGCACCGCCCGGACTACCCTGACTTCGTGAAGATCCTTGATTTTGGCATAGCCAAGATCGTCGCGGGGGACCTGGCCCAGGGGCCGCAGCTCACCGCCGCTGGTCAGACTCTGGGCACGCTGGAGTACATGTCCCCAGAGCAGCTCATGGGCAAGACCCTCGACGGCCGCTCGGACATCTACGCCCTCGGCATACTGGCGCACCAGATGCTCACAGGTACGCTTCCCTTTTCCAGCGGATCGCCAGCGTCGATCATCCAGTGGCACCTCAAGGAGCTCCCCCAGCCGGCCTCGAGCCTCGTGCCCTCGGTGCCGGCAGACTTCGACCCGATCATCCTCAACATGGTGGCCAAGGACAGGGACAAGCGATACGCCTCTGTCTCGCAGCTTCGGGAGGATCTGAGGGTGCTCATGGCTCGCCACGGGTGGCTCGTGGGCGGCGGCTCTGGACCCATGACCGCGGTGCCACAGGCGCCCCTTCCCGCGGCTCCCTCTGCTCCTGCCCCCATGGCCAGCGCTGGTGGCTCGGAGGCTGCCACGGTCGTGGCTGTTCCTGTGAGCGTTGGGGAGAAGAAGAGCAAGCTTCCGCTGATCATCGTCCTGGTGTTGCTGGCGTTGGGCCTGGTCGGCTTCGCCGTCTGGTTCTTTGCTCTGCGTGGCGGAGGCGGTGATGGGGAGAGCTCGTCCAGTAGCAAGTCGGGCATGAGCTCCGCGGCCGCCATGGGGACCAAGAGCTCAGCAGTGGCCATGCGCCCCGCGGCCATGCGCCCTGCGGCCATGCGCCCCGTGGCCATGCGCCCCGCGGCCATGCGCCCCGCGGCCATGCGCCCCGCGGCCATGCGCCCCGCGGCCCTCCCGGACGCCATGTCCTCCTCCATGGGTGCTGCTCGCCCCTCCCTGGGGGGCTTGCTCGGCGTGCTCGGGTCCGGCAGCTCTGGTGCCACTAGCCGCAAGCGGTCAGTGGGTGGGATCGGAGCCCTCCTGGGCGGGGGGCAGAAGCTCCCCGCCGCAGGGAAGATCACCAGAGGGAGGCGTGGCCGGGCGGGCCTGAAGGCCTCGGAGAGGAGCCCCCTGAGGGTGATACCACCGCAGATGACCCTCTGGGGCCGACTGAACCTGGCCGCTCTCCGGAGGACCTCCTGGGGTCGGAGCCTGCTGGCCAAGATCCCCGCCAAGACCGCGCTGTCCCTGGGGGCCATGGGGCTCTCGCTGTCCAAGGTGAGGGTTGTGGCCATGGGGCTCACCTTCCGCAGCGGGGCGGGCGCCAGCAAGGAGCCCATCATGATGTTCGCCGTCTCCGGGAAGCTCAAGACCAAGGCGCTGCTGCGGGCCATCAAGAAGGAGAAGGGCGCCCTGCGCAGGACCAAGGTGGCGGGCTTCAGAGTGCTCCAAAAAGGGGATCTCAACCTCGTGCTTCCCTCCGATCGGCTGGTGATCTTCGGCTCCAAGGAGGTGCTCAGAAACGGGCTCGCCCGCATGAGCGCGAGGCGGGTGAAGAGCGCCGTGGAGGCTGGTTGGGCCAGGAGGATGCTGCGCTCCCTCGGCCAAAAGGAGCCTCCGGACCTGCTCCTGGCCATGGAGCTCCCCCCGGCCCTTCAGAAGAAGGCAGCCGCCCTGCTCAAAGAGCTCACGTCCAGCCCCGGCGCCAGCATCCACTCCTTCATGCTCTTGGGCAAGGCATCCCGCGGCGGTCTGGGGCTCACCTTGGCCGTTGGGTGCAGCTCCGCCTCGGTGGCCGGCAAGCTCAAGAAGCTCCTTCCGATGCTGGTCAAGGTGCTCCTTGGCAAGCTGCCCGCTCCCCTCAGGGGGCTGGCGGCCGGATTGACCTACCGGTCGCGAGGCAAGGTGGTGGCCATGACCCTGGGGCTGGACAGGGCCGGGCTGAACCTGCTCTGGTCCCTGATCCTCGGCGCGGCAAGATAAGATACCCGCGAGGTGGCGCCTATCGGAGCCAGATCCCAACGCCGCTCCCGATGAACGTGGCCACGGCGTAGCCAAGGGTGCCGCAGAGGATGGCTGGTACCACCAGGCGTTTCCAGCCACGGGCGGCTGCCATGGCGGCCGCCGTGGTGGGGCCACCCATGTTGGCGTTGGATGCTATGACCAGCTCCGCCAGGTCCAGCTTGAGCAGCCGCCCCGCCCCCAGCAAAAACACCAGGTGCACCGACAGGATCACGGCCACGAAGAGGAAGAGCGCCGGGCCTACCCGCAAAACCGTGGCCACGTTGGCGGTGGCGCCGATGACCGCGAAGAAGACCTGCATGAGAAACACCCCCACCCGCTCCGCGGACGCCAGCTTCTGAAGGTGGTGGGGGAAGGCTGTGGCCAGCCCCACGATGAACGCGGTGGTGTAGAGGATGGATGTCCCGCGCAGGCCGGTGAGCCGCTCCGCCAGAAGGCCCAGCGCGCAGAGGGAAGCCGAGAGGGCCAGGGCCGTTGTGAGGGTGTCCAGCGACAGCGGCTCCAGCGGCTCGGCGGGTGGATGGGCCACGGCAGAGGAGGCCGCCGGGCCGGGCTGCCGGGCGTCCAGGCCGTAGCCCCGGTCCATGTAGCGGCCCCTGAGCCATGCCAGGCCCGGGAGCGCGAAGAGGACCAGGAAGTACAGGGCCATCATGAGGTTGTCGGCGGCCATGGAGGCCGCGAGCAGGTCGCCCGATTGGAGCCCGAGGGCCTTGGCGGCTGCAACGAAGTTGAGGGCGCCGCCGATGTAGGTTGCAGAGAAGATCCCTGCGAGCTGCCAGGAATGCTCTCCCAGGTCTACCAGGTGGAAGGCTACCAAGGTCCCCAGGAGCGTGCCCAGACCTCCGACGCCAAAGGCGAGCAGGGTGGCGCCCGCCTCCTTGAGGATCCGTCTCAGGTCCGCCCGAAACAGGAGGAGCCCAATGGCCAGCGGAACCAGGTAGGTCCATGTGACGTCGTACACGGGCGCAGCAGAGGGGATGAGCGAGAGGTTCGACAGGGCGAAGGTCGTGCCCATTGTGACCACCACCGCGCTCAGGCGGGCGCCCAGGCGGGTCCTCTCCGCCCACAGGCCGACGGCGGCCGCAACAGTCAGCAGGGCCAGCAGGATGAAATGCTCGCCGGGTCCGATGATGGGTGAGCCGAGCACGGCGCTACCTGCCTCTTCCCCTGCGGAGGCGTCGAAGCCGCGCGAGGCGCCCGAGTAGCAGCATCAGGGCGTCGTCCGGGGAGGCGTGCAGCACGGGCACCCCTAGCCTGGCCACCTCCCGACGCAAGAGCCTGGTGCGCCGATCCTCGTCGGCCCGGAGGATCTCGGCCACTGCCCTGGACTCCTCTGTTTCTGGCCTGGGGCCGAAGAGCGGGGTGTGGGGGAGGATGAGCACGGGGTGGTGGTGCCTGCGCACCGCCATGGCCAGGCTCTTTTCCATTCCTCCCCCAGGGGTGACCCCCTCCAGGTCGGATATCAGCAGGATGAACTGTGAGCCTCGGGAGGCGGATGCTTGCCCGATGGCCTCGGCTATCCCCGCGTCCTTGGAGCCCTGCACGTCGTCGCCGCTGCGGTAGGGCAGGTCAATGCCCCGGAGCTGGCAGAAGCGGCGCAGGTTGCGCATCTCAGGGCTCTTGGCCACCACCCTGCGCCACCAACGGCTGGACTGGTGGGCCTGCCGGTGGCCCTCCAGGTAGCGCTTCACAAAGGCTGAGAGCGCGTGCATGTCGTAGAGGTTGCCCAGGTTGTCGGTGGCCAGGCGCTCCCAGAGGTCGCTGTGGGGTGGGGGGGGCGTGCTCACTCGTACGTTGACCCCGTCCTGGTAGAGGATGAACTCGGCCACCGCGCGCACAAGCTCTCCCTTGGTGAGGTTGGTGAGATCCTCATCCACGATGTTGCGGAGATCCATGAGCCGATCGATGATCTTGGCCACGTGAGGTCGTCCGTCGGCCGGACGGATCTTGGAGTAGACCCTGCTGTCAAAGGTGACCAGGCCCACACGGTCGCCCGCCTCGATGGCCCATCGGGAGAAGGACGCAGCCAGGTCGACGGCGTAGTCGAGCTTGGATGAGCCAAAGTCTCCTGCGCGCATGGACCAGGAGACGTCGAGCACCACGTAGTGGGTGATCATTATCTCGCTCTCGTACTCCTTGACCATCAGCTTGCGTGTGCGCGCTGTGGCCTTCCAGGCGATGTTCTTGAATGGATCGCCCTGCTGGTGGTCTCTGATCTCCCGAAGATCCCCTCCCAGGCCCCGCAGCTTCAGCGGGTGCCGACCGCTGCGCTCGTGGGGGGTGCCGGTGCGGGGGCGATGGACCACCGACGTCCGGATCGGGGCGAAGCGCGGGAAGATCCGAGTGGTCAAGGGCAGCGGGTAGTAGGCTATCACCTGGTACAGACCCAGGGGGCCCACCAGGCGCAGGGTGAGGCCATAGAAGAACCACTGGCCGGCGGAGCGGCAGCGGGCCCTGAGCTCCAGCTCCACCTCGGCGCCCTTCGGGATCAGGGTGGTCGGGTCCGGGGAGAGCATCTCCATGGGCTCGGAGTGGAGCACCCCTATCTCGGCGCGGCCCAGGTCGTAGGGGGATCTGTTGCGTACAAAGAGCTGCAGGTTGAAGGGGTTGCCCACCACGAGGGCGCCTCCCGCGCTCTCGGCGGGTGGAATCCACCAGGCCACCTCGAGCTTCCTCCTCCCCAGGAGGATGGTCCGCGGATAAAACAGCAGCATGGCCGCCAGGAGCATGGCGAGAGCGACCCCACCCAGGGAGACCAGGGGCCAGGATCGGACCACCACCCCTCCGAGGATGAAGATCCCCGCTGTGGCGAGAATGGACTTGCCACCGGTTGTGAGGCTTGGCCTCATGCCCTGGCGGTTCCCCTGTATGGGACCCTGTCGAGGGCTTCGTGCAGGATCTGCCTGGGGGTGGTGCCCTCCAGCTCTGCCTCTGGCGTGAGCAGGATGCGGTGGGAGAGCACGTGTGGCGCCAGGCTCTTGACGTCATCGGGCAGGACATAGTCCCGACCCCTCAGCAGCGCCCAGGCCTTGGCTGCGAACAGGAGGTTGAGACCGGCCCTGGGAGAGGCCCCCAAGAAAACCCTTCGGTGGTCCCGGGTGAAGGTTACGAGGCCCAGAACGTACTCGATGAGCTCCCTCTCGATGTGCACCCCATCCGCCAGCTCCTGGAGCATGACGATCTGGTCGGTCTGCAGGAGCGGGCCCAGCTCGGGGAGGGGACGGTTGTAGGTCTCGAGCATCTGCAGCTCGGCGGTCTCGGTGGGGTAGGCCAGCGCCAGCTTGATCATGAAGCGATCCACCTGGGCCTCGGGGAGCGGGTAGGTCCCCTCGTGCTCTATGGGGTTCTGGGTGGCCAGCACCATGAAGGGCGGAACCAGGGGGCGCGTCTGCCCATCGATGGTCACCTGGCGCTCCTGCATGGCCTCCAGCAGGGCCGACTGTGTCTTGGCCGGAGCCCGGTTGATCTCGTCCCCGAGCACGATCTGCGCGAAGATGGGCCCTTCCCGCAGTACGAATGTGTTCTCCCGCATGTCCAGTATGTACGTCCCCGTAATGTCTGAGGGGAGCAGGTCCGGGGTGAACTGGATCCGCTTGAAGCTGCATCCCAGCGTCAAGCTGAAGGCCTTTACCAGGGTGGTCTTGGCCACCCCGGGGACGCCCTCCAGCAGGATGTGGCCTCGGGCCACGAGCGCGGTGAGCAGCACCTGCACCACCTCGGGGTCGCCGATGTACACCTTGGAGATCTCCCGCTGGACCGCCTCCACGAGCTTCAGCACCTGGGAGAGCTGCTCTCTGTCGATGGACTTGGGTTGCATTTGTGGTCCGTTCCTCCGATTGCGTGGCGGGCCTAGCGCAGGTCGCCGCCGCGAAGGGTCGCCAGGAGCGCGTCCCCGCAGCGGACCAGCCGCCTGAGGTCCTTGAAGCTGTAGCGTGGCGTGAGGGTGTGTGGGCTCACCATCTCCCTGCTTGGGATCCGCCGGGTGAGCGCGATAAGCTGGGCACAGAGCTCCCGGGCGGAGTCGCCGGCCCGGCGCCTCACCAGCTCCATGAGAGCTGGCTCGTCCATGGTGGCCAGAGGGGCTGCGACCCCGAGGGTGTCCTCCAGGCTCGCGTCCATGACGTCCCGGTACACCGCCGCTGGATAGGCGAAGTTCATCTTGCGCGGGCTCCCCTCGAGGAAGGGCTCCAGATCCCTGGTGAAGCGTCCAGGCGGCGGCCCCTGACCCGGCCGGGTCCAGCTCGCGTCATACAGGGGGCGCATCATCGGGATCATCCAGACGCCGAGCACCAGCAGCAGACCGGCCAGGAGAGTGGCCACGGGCATGATCCACGCTCGGTCCAGCAGGTACTCGTTGAACTCGGCCAGGAGGGTGTTGGCGTCCGCCAGGATCGCCGAGAGCCCCGGCGGGGGCGGAGCCTTGACGTGCACAGCGGGCCTGGGCGAGCCGGTCTCGGAAAAGCTCTGGGAAAAGACGAGGAAGGTGTCCTCGCCTGAGCGCCCCACATATCCAAGCAGTCGGTGGGCAAAGGCCTCGTTGGTGGGGAACTTGAGCATGCGGTTGATGAAGATGGACGGATCGGAGACCAGC
>JAJRWW010000203.1 GCA_024276595.1 Myxococcota bacterium | reverse complement strand
GGGACCTACACGGCCACGGTCACCACGGGGATCTCAGATCTCGCCGGGAACCCACTGGCGACCGATGTGAGCTGGTCCTTCACCATCCGGGACGGGCGCTGGGGCACGGCAACACTCATTGAGCTCGACGACGCCGACAGTGCGGTCTCTCCCTGCGTGGCGCTGGATGGGTTGGGCAACGCCATCGCGGTCTGGAGTCAGTCGGATGGCACCCGCTGGAATCTCTGGACTAGCCGCTACGAGCCGAGCGCGGGCTGGGGCGTGGCTGAGCTCCTCGAGACCAGCGCTGGCGACGCCGAGATCCCGCAGGTGGCCATGGATGGAGCCGGGAACGCCATCGCCATCTGGCAGCAGGAGGACGGTACGCGGCTCAGTATCTGGACCAGCCGCTACGAGGTGGGCGTGGGCTGGGGCGCCCCGGAGCTCATCGAGAGCGATGACACCTGGTCCGCCTCGAATCCCCAGGTGGCCGTGGATAGAGCGGGTAACGCCGTCGCGGTCTGGAGCCAGGAGGACAGCGCCCGCTGGAATGTCTGGAGCAACCGCTACGAGCCGAGCGTGGGCTGGGGCGTGGCTGAGATCATCGAGACCAACGACACAGGGTCTGCCATGGATCCGCAGGTGGCGGTGAGCACCGGGGGAAGCGCCATCGCGGTCTGGAGTCAGCCGACCGGCCCGCAATCTCTCATCTGGAGCAACCGCTACGAGGCGGGGCTGGGATGGGGTGTCGCGGAGCTCATCGAGCTCGAGGTCAGGCAGTCCCAAAAACCTCAGGTGGCCATGGACACGGCAGGAAACGCCATCGCGGTCTGGCAAAAACCTCATTTGTCATCCTACGACTTCAACGTCTGGAGCAACCGATACGAGGTGGGCGTGGGCTGGGGTATCGCTGAGCTCATCGAGCTCGACGATACCGGGGCTGCCAAGGATCCGCAGGTGGCGGTGGATGGGGCTGGGAACGCCATCGCGGTCTGGAGTCAGTGGGTCGACGGGAGCCGATCCATCTGGAGCAACCGCTACGAAGTGGGCGTGGGCTGGGGCATAGCCGAGCGGACCGGGTCTAGTTACTTCGTCCTTGAGGTGCAGGCCCAGGTGGCGGTGGATACCGTGGGGAATGCTGCCGCGGTCTGGCTTCAGTACGAAAGTGGGCGATACCAGGTGTGGGGCAGTAGGTACTTGGTGGGCACAGGCTGGAGCGCCTCTCGAAAGATCGAAAGGGGGGAAGGCGGCAACTCCTGGAATCCCCATGTGGCGGTAAATCAGGCTGGGAGCGTGATCGCCATCTGGGAGCAGTCGGACGGCACGCGAACCAACATCTGGAGCAACCGCTTCGAGTAGGTATCCGCTGCCGCCCACGTCATGACACACCCTCCCCGATGCTCCCAAACATCCGACACGACAGCCACCCGGCGGCACCCATGGCGATGGCGAAGATCGCCAGCGGAGCCAACTGCGGCCGCCCTTCCACCACGCCCGCCACGACCACCATGGCGCAGATGGCCCCCGCCATCGCCACTCCCTTGACCGCGAGCACCGTCGCCAGCAGATATCCCCAGGGGCGACGACGCCAGAGCAACAAGGCCGTCGCAAGGGCGAAGGGTACGACCATGCCCAGGTCCAGCGCCTGCACGGCCAGGGTGGTCTTGCCCAAGAGCTGCGCCCCCACCAGGTCGCCTGAGAGCGCGACAGCGATGCGCCTGGTCCACATGCCCAGGAGCAACAGCGCCATCATCGCGCAGAAGATCACCATGCCGCGACGCGGGAACCGCTCGGAGACCTGCCCTGGGAGCGACGGCACATCTATGGACGAGACGATCCAGACCGTCGCCACCGCGCTCAATGCATACAGAACGATAAACAGCGGAAACAGCGGCCCCAGCGCCCAAAACACCGCGTACATCAGGTACTGGTAGAACAGATAGGCGAGGATCCCCACCGCGAACAGGCGCCCACGAAGCGACCCGCGGGCCACGGCCGGCACCGCCAGCAGCAGCGCGGGAACCACCATGACCAGCGTCACGAGATCCCAGCCCACGCCCTCGGCCACCACGCGCTCGGCGTTGAACGCATACACGCCGCCAGTAAGCATGGGGTACGCTTCGCCCCGCACGCTCGTCACCGACTCGGTCGATCCATCTCCGCGCAGCAACACCCCTGCTGCCGCCGCAAAGGCGGCAAGCAACCCCACCGCGCTGCAGAGCAGGGCCATGCCCCGGTAGGGTCTGATGCTCCTCGGGTGCTTCGGGCTCTTCGTCTGCATGCTCTTCGCCTGCATGGTCTTCGTCTGCTTCGGGCTCTTCATCTGCTTCGGGCTCTTCGTCTGCATGGTCTTCGAATATCACACTGGGCTCGCAGCTCTTTTCGTAGCGGAGCGGTCAATGCCTGGCTAGGGGATGCAGCGACCCGCCCCGAGCAGGAGGCCCGTCAGGATCACCCCCAGGGCCGCGCCCATGAGCACGCCCCGGACAAAGGCCCGACGAGCCGCCGGAGCGGCGGGCTGGCGCGGGGGCAGGTCTGGCCACTCCACCTCGTGGACCCTCTGGGCCTCCCTGTCCACGAGGAGCACCCCCTCTACGTCGTAGAGCATCCGGTACTCCAGGAGCTGGCGCCGGGTGGCTGAGTGGCGCGGGTTGGGTGCGCTCTTGCCCGTCTTCACCTCGGCCGCGAACCGGGCGCCGTCGGTGCGGCGCTCCACCAGAAGATCCACCCGGATCCGGTAGGGGTGCTCCACGCCGTCCACCCGGAGGGTCACCTCCAGCTCGGCCTGATCCTCCAGCACGCGGTACCCCGCGGCTCGCAGCACGGCGGGCGCCCCACGTTCCCCCTGGCGACCTCGCCGCCGCCGCCATGCAAAGCGCCACCTGGCGAGCGCTCGGCGAGCCCAGGAGGCGAGCAGCCCGCCAGCAAGGGCCGCCACCAGGGTGAGCAGGAGCGCCCGGGTCACAGGGGACCCGGCTGGAGAGAGCGGCCTTTTGGAGACACCCGACAGGCCGCGCCCGTGGGCCGCGGCGACTTGCTGCCTGGGGCCGTCCCCACGAGTGGGCCGCTGCTAGCGCTCTTCATCATCGGAGGGCTCCGGGTCTGGGGCGCCCGGGGAGCCAGGGTCTAGGGCGCCCGGGGGGATCCGGTGCCCCTTGGAGCGCTTGGCGGCCATGTAGCGGCGGTTGTGATCCGAAAAGCCCACCACCAGCGGCAGGAGCTCACTGACCTGGATGCCCCCCCGCCGCAGATCCTCCTCCTTCAGCGGGTTGTTGGTGAGCAGACGAGCTACCGGACGGTCAGGGCGCAGGGCGTGGAGAATCACCGCCGCGTCGGAGAAGTCGCGGGAGTCCTCTGGCAGCCCGAGGGCCGTGTTGGCCTCGTAGGTGTCCTGGCCCATGTCCTGCAGCAGGTACGTCACCGCCTTGGCCCAGAGGCCGATGCCACGGCCCTCGTGGCTGGACATGTAGATCACAGCGCCCACCCCCTCTGCCACGATTCGCCGGAAGGACTCGTGGAGCTGCGGCCCGCACTCGCAGCGACGCGAGCCGAACACGTCGGAGGTCATGCAGCAGGAGTGCACCCGCACCAGGGGAGCCTCGGCCCCGGCGAAGTCCCCGTGGGTCAGGATGGAGCTCACCTGCATGAAGGTCGAGAGCAGGGGCACCAGGTCCCGCCGCTCGTCTCTCCGCACCCTCTCGGCCACCTCCCCAATGAGGTCGTACTCGCTGTGGCGCACAAAGGCGTGCCACTGAAACGTTGCCTCGCCCCCTCCCTCCAGCCCGATGGGCATCGGCACCGGTCCCAGGATGGACAGGTAGGGCTGCTCCCCGCCACCCGCTGTCAGATCCCTGCCGCGCCGGTCCACGTGCCGCAGCGCTTTCTCGCGTAGCAGCAGGTCCACAACCGAGGGGTCGATGTAGGAGAACATGGCTCAGCCCTTCACCACGAGGTTGACCAGGGGGGTCTTCCCAGGCCTGGGGGGCACGAATATCTCCCGCAGGAGGCGCTTCCCTTGGAGCTGGGCGGCCACTCTCTTGTCGGCCTTGGCCAGCGAAAGAGCCTCATCCTTGGAGATGCTCGCGGCCACCACCAGCCGCGCTCGCACCTTGGAGTTGACCTGCACCACCAGCTCCATCTCGGGATCCGCCGCCAGGTCTTCGTCGTAGTCCGGCCAGGGCTCGTAGGCCAGCGACTCGGCGTGGCCCAGCCGCTCCCACAGCTCCTCCGCGAGGTGCGGCGCAAAGGGGGCCAGGAGCAGCACGTAGGTCTCCACCACCGACCAGGGCCGGACCTCCTCGGCCGTGAGGCCGTTCACCAGCTCCATTAGCCTGGCGATTGCCGTGTTGAATCGCATCCCATCCAGGTCGTGGGTCACCGCCTTGGTGGTCTTGTGCAGCAGCCGGGCGAGGGGCTCGGATGGCTCGGAGACCTGCACCCTCGGCGACACCCTCCCCTCCTCGTCCACCACCAGACGCCAGGAGCGGTCCAGCCACCGGCGGATCCCCACCACGTCGCGGGTCTGCCAGGGCTTTACCACCTCCAGCGGCCCCATGAACATCTCGTAGCAGCGGAAGGCGTCCGCCCCGTGCTCGGCGATGATCTCGTCGGGGTTGACCACGTTGCCCCGGGACTTGGACATCTTCTCGCGGTCCTCTCCCAAGATCAGCCCCTGGTTCACGAGCCGCTGGAAGGGCTCCTCCGTGGAGACGTGACCCAGGTCGTAGAGCACCTTGTGCCAGAACCGGGCGTACAAAAGGTGCAGCACCGCGTGCTCGGCGCCACCCACGTACAGGTCCACAGGCATCCAGTAGCGCTCCTTCTCCCGATCCCAGGCGGCCGAGTCGTTTCGGGGGTCCACGAACCGAAGGTAGTACCAGCAGGAGCCGGCCCACTGGGGCATGGTGTTGGTCTCCCGCCTCGCGGGCTCGCCGCTCTCCGGGTCTGTGGTGAGGATCCAGTCGTCGGCCCGGGCGAGGGGGCTCTCTCCCGTGTCCGAGGGCAGGATCCGCTCCATCTGGGGCAGCTCCACCGGGAGCTGCTCCTTGGGGAGGAGCGACACCCGTCCGTCCTCCAGGTGCACCAGGGGGAATGGCTCCCCCCAGTAGCGCTGCCGGGAGAAGACCCAGTCCCGCAGCTTGTAGTTGACCGCGGCCTTGCCCAGGCCCCTCTGCTCCAGCCAGGCGGTGATCTTCGCCTTGGCCTCGGGGACCTCGAGCCCGTCCATGAGGCCGGAGTTGACCAGCAGGCCGTCGCCCAGGTAGGCCTCCTGCTCCACGTCTCCCCCAGAGACAACCTCCACGATGGGCAGCCCGAAGCGGGTGGCAAACTCGTAGTCCCGGGTGTCGTGGGCGGGCACGGCCATGATGGCGCCCGTGCCGTAGGAGATGAGCACGTAGTCCGCCACCCAGATGGGAATGCGCTCCTCGTTGACCGGGTTGGTGGCGTACGCCCCGGTGAACACGCCGGTCTTATCCTTGGCAAGATCCGTGCGCTCCAGGTCGCTCTTGGTCCTTGCCCGCTCGCAGTAGGCCAGAACCTCACCGCGCTGCTCTGCAGTGGTGATCCTCTCCACCAGCTCGTGCTCGGGGGCCAGCACCATGTAGGTGGCGCCAAAAAGCGTGTCCGGGCGGGTGGTGAAGACCCGGATCACCTCGTCGTGCTCCGGCAGGGCGAAGTCCACCTCGGCCCCCTCGGAGCGGCCAATCCAGTCCCGCTGCATGGCCTTGATGCCCTCGGGCCAGTCCAGGGCGTCGAGCCCCTCCAGGAGCCGATCCGCGTAGGCGGTGATGCGCAGCATCCACTGGCGCAGCGGGCGCTTCTCCACCGGGCCCTGGCACCTGTCGCAGCAGCCGTCCTTCACCTCCTCGTTGGCCAGGCCGGTCTTGCAGCTCGTGCAGCAGTTGATGGGCGCCTCGGCCTGGTAGGCGAGCCCCTTTTTGTAAAGCTCGGCAAAGATCCACTGGGTCCACTTGTAGTAGGCGGGGTCGGTGGTGTTTACCTCCCGGTCCCAGTCATAGGAGAACCCCAACGACTGGATCTGGCGGCGGAAGTTGTCCACGTTCACCCGGGTGGCCTCCGCGGGGTGCACGCCTGTCTTGATGGCGTAGTTCTCCGTGGGAAGCCCGAAGGCGTCCCAGCCCATGGGGTGCAGCACGTTGAAGCCCCGCATGCGCTTGTAGCGGCAGACTATGTCAGTGGCCGTGTACCCCTCCGGGTGACCCACGTGCAGGCCGGCCCCCGAGGGGTAGGGGAACATGTCCAAAACATAGTACTTGGGCTTTGGGGAGCCGTCCACCGCACGGAATGTGCGGTTCTCCAGCCAGTGCCGCTGCCACTTGGCGTCGACGGTCTTGTGATCGTAAGTAACGCTCATGATCCGTTCCTGGGGGTACACGCCCGCGTGGTACACGGGCAGAGAGCTACGGGAGGGGGGGAAACTCCTGGTACATGATCATGTCCTCCATCTTGCGCCACAGCTCGGCCATGTAGTTGGACATGATGTAGACGTCGTGCTTCTTTCCGGAGAGGTCCGTGGCGTGGTCGCGCAAGATCGCCTCCTGCACGAAGCCCATCTCCTGGAGCATCTTCTTCAGGCGCACCTGGTCGTCGAGCACCTGGTACACCAGCTTGTCCAGGCCCTGGGAGGAGGCGACCTCCACCAGCTCCATTATCAGGATGCCACCCAGCCCCGTGGGCGACCACTTGGGCTCCAGGCTGTACTTGAGCTCCCCCACGTGTCGAGCCCAACCGTGGTGCATGATGCGCAGAGAGCATTCGCCCACCAACGTCTCCTCGTCCGGCGCAAAGGCACCCATGGTGACCATCCGACCCAGAGGGATCTCCTCCAGGAACCGCTGCAGGATCTTGCGGTTGGTGTTGTCCTGGCGGAGCCGCAGCCGCGTCTCGGGAGGCAACGACCGATAGAAGCTCAGGAGCTTGTCCTCGTCCTCCGGTATGAGTGGCCGGATGATCACCTCCACGTCGTTGTTGAGCACCCGCCGGTCCGGGTACTGGCCCATGAACCCCTGGTACATGCCAAACTTCATGACTCACCCCCGTAGTTCTCCACCCCATAGCGATACCCCATGTCAAAGGCGCGCCCGTTCAGTGCCTCCGTGCCTCTGGGCACCGAGTGGAGCACGGCCTTGCGGGCGGACTCCATGGATACCATGGGGGCCACGGCGGAGATGAAGCCCACCATGACGATGTTGAGCACGATCCGCCGCCTGAGCCCCTCGGCTATCTTGGTGGCGGGCACGCCGTAGCAGGTCGCCCCCTCCGGAAGCTCGTCACCCTCCTCCAGCTTCACCAGGTCCTGCTCGTAGATGAGCTTGCCCCCCTCGCGCAGGGTGGGCAGATACGTGCGCAGGGCGGGCTGAGACATCACAACGAGGACATCCGGAGCCTTCACATATGGGTACAGGATCTTCTCGTCCGAGAGGATCACCTGGGCGCTGCAGGCCCCGCCCCTGGCCTCGGGGCCAAAGCTCTGCATGAGCGTGGCGTGCTTGTTTTCGAAAATGGAGACAGCCCTGCCAAGGATCATCCCCGACAGGATCACTCCCTGCCCACCAAAACCGGCGATACGCACCTCCGTACCTCTGTGCCCAGACATGTCAAACCTCCAGCCGCCCAAAGGGAGCGCCCTCGGCGCGCTCCAGATCGAGCATTCCGTCGGCGCTACGCCACGTGGATCCGGAACGCCTCACGGGCCTCTATTATTCGCTCTCGTCCTCCGGAGGCCGCATGGTCACCGGGCCGTAGGGGATGAAGTGATCCTTTCCGATAACCCTCGTCATTGCGTCGTTGTACACGTCCAGGAACGCCTCTCTGGGCCGGTCCTTGAACTTGCCAATCACTATGGGGCCGTTTTTCAAATCCACGAAGGCCGCGTCCGTGGACAGGCCGTCCCGGCGAATGGCCTTCTCCTTGAAGACCCGCATGATGTCCAGCCCATCGCCCAGCCGGTTGCGCCGCCCATACAGGGTCGGGCATGGGGAGAGCACCTCCACGAAGGAGAAGCCGTTTTTCGTGAGAGCCTCCTTCATGGTGTGCACCAGCGGCCGCACGTGAAAGGTGGTGTAGCGCGCCACGTAGGACGCGCCACTGGAGTCTGCCAGGTGTACGAGATTGAAAGGAGACTCCAGGTTGCCGTAGGGGGTAGTTGTGGCGATGGAGTGCTTGGGGGAGGTGGGGGCCACCTGGCCGCCCGTCATCCCGTAGGTCAAGTTGTTGATGCAGATGACAGTGATGTTCACGTTCCGCCTGGCGGCGTGGATGAAGTGGTTGCCGCCGATGGCGATCAGGTCGCCGTCCCCGGAGAAGACCACCACGTGCAGGTCCGGGCTGGCCAGCTTCAGCCCGATGGCAAAGGGGATGGCCCTGCCGTGGGTCGTGTGGAAGGAGTCCAGCTTGATGTAGCCGGCCACCCGGCCCGTGCAGCCGATGCCAGAGACTATTGCGAGCTTCTTCCTGGGTATGCCGCTCAGCTCCACCGCCCGCACGAAGCAGTTGACCGCGGTGCCGATGCCGCATCCCGGACACCAGATGTGTGGCATGCGGTCCATGCGCAGCCAGTCCTCCATGGGGCTGTTGACGGGCACCGCCTGCAACGACTGGGTGGTTCGTGGGCCTCTCATTGGCGCACCTCCATGATGGCTTCCAGGATCACCTCGGGCTCGTGCACCGCTCCGCCGGGGTGGCCCACGAGGGTCACGGGGCAGGCCCCCGCCACCACCCGCTCCACCTCTCGCACCATCTGGCCCATGTTCAGCTCGGGCACCACCACCCGCTGCACCGACCCCTGGGTGCACCGCTCGGCCACCAGCTTCTCGGGGAAGGGCCACACGGTCAACAGCCGCAGGTGCCCCACCCGGAGCCCCTGCTCTCGAGCCTCCAGGATGGCGCGCTCCGCCACCCGGGAGGTGATCCCGTAGCTTACCACCAGCACCTCGCACCCATCGACCTGCGACTGGACGACCTGCGTCACGTCGTCCAGGTCTATCTTGGCCATGAGTCGCTCCATTAGCCGGCGCTGGACCTCGGCGAGCATGATCGGGTAGCCGCGCTCGTCGTGGGTCAGCCCGGTGACGTGGAAGTAGTACCCCTCGCCTGTTCGGGCCATGTCCGGCACGAGGCTGCCCGGTGCGCATTCGTAGGCCCGGTACTCCTTTGGCGGCTTGGAAGTGAAGTGGCGGGCGTCCACGTCGATCTCGTCCCCAGGGGGGATGACCACCTTCTCCAGCATGTGGCCCACCGCCTCGTCGAGCAGGACCATGACCGGGGTTCGGTAGCGCTCGGCCAGGTTGAAGGCGCGCACGGTCAGGTCGAAGGCCTCCTGCGGGGAGTTGGGGCAGAGGGCCAACGACGGGTAGTCGCCGTGGGATCCCCACTGAGCCTGCATCATGTCCCCCTGGGCGGGCTGCGTGGGCAGCCCTGTGGATGGCCCGCACCGCTGCACATTGACCCACACGGTCGGGGTCTCGGTGATTGCCGCCAGGCCGATATGCTCCTGCATGAGGGAGATCCCCGGTCCAGAGGAGACCGTCATGGCCTTCACTCCGCCCCAGGCAGCGCCAATGATGGCGATGGAGGACGCCAGCTCGTCCTCCATCTGGACGAACATGCCCCCCACCATTGGAAATCGCGCAGCCAGCCGCTCCACCACCTCCGTGGAGGGAGTGATCGGATAGCCCGCGCTGAATCGGCAGCCCGCCGCGATGGCACCCTCGGCGCAGGCAACATCCCCGTCGATGAAGTGGATTCCCGAAAGCACCGCTTCTTTTATCGAGTACATGAGCTCGTCCTCTGCCGTCCTCTCGAGCTACCTGGGTCCTCTGACGCCGTGGATTGCAAAGTCGGGGCAGAGCATCCCACACAGGTCGCAGCCGCGACACATCTTCGGATCCACCACCTCTGGGTAGTGGTACCCCTTGCGGTTGAGCTCCGACGAGAGCCCGAGGCACTTGGCCGGGCAGAAGGCCACGCAGAACCCGCAGCCCTTGCACCTTTCGATGTTGATGTGTGTGTGCCCCGGCCTCTTCGGCTTGCGAGAGACCTTTGCGGCGTTGGACTGGTCGTCGTCCGACATGCTGATCCTCTACGCGCCCTGGTGGCGCTCCTTTTTTGCAATGCGGCCCAGGGATCGAGATGTCAATCCCCGAGCTCGAACCCGGCGCACGAAGGTCTGTCCGCTCCTTGGGGCGAGGCTGGTGAGGGTCACTTGCGACGCCTTCTCTTCCTGCCACCTCTGGCCCTCCTGGACCTGGCACCTCTGCGCCCCACAGGACCGGGCGGAGCCTCGACCTCTGCCGAGGGGGCGGCGCTAGGGTGGCCGGCCACCTGGCGGCTCCGACGCAGCACCAGCAGGGCCACCAGGCCGGCGGCCACAACCAACAGCAGCCCTTGCCAGTAGAGCCGAAAAAGCAGCCACAAAAGACCCAGCACAAGCAGCGCCATGGTCGTGACCAGTGCGTCTCTCCGAACAGATGGCGTTGCCTCGGCGCTCATGGAAAAGGTCGCTGGCGGAAAGAGGTTGCTCCTTGCCCCGTCGCCAAGGCGACGCAGCAGACCACACAATGCATCAACCAAACGACAAATCCAAGAGCCAACGGAATAATTCCGCATGCAGCCCGCTGGGCCCGACCGCGGCTGCCCGAGCCCAGCGTGCTCCGCCGACGAGATCCGGTGGCACAGGTTTTTTTTGACATCCCAGGGTGTTTATTCGAATCTTGGCAAATGGACCTTGACGCTTTTCAACGTGAGCTGGCCCGGCTCGAGCGGGAGCTGGGTCGAGGCGCGGACAACCTGGCCTCCTTCGAGTGCAAGGGCTGTGAGGGCTGCACGAGCTGCATGTTCTGCACCGACTGCGTCCGCTGT
>JAJRWW010000009.1 GCA_024276595.1 Myxococcota bacterium | reverse complement strand
CTCAGGGCCTGCGCAAGCGGGAGTTGATCCTCTTGAGGATCTCCCTGTCGGCCGTTCGGACCTGGCTGGCCAGGCTCTGCTGGCTGGGGGCGAGGTGGATGTCCTCCTCGTCGATGTGGACCCCCAGCAGGTGGGCGCACTGGCGCACCAGCTCAGGGGGGTTGATGGGCTTTTCGAGCACCATGGCGGGCCGGTGGTGCAGGGGCATGGCCAGGAGCTGGCGGAGCGCCTCCTCCCCCAGCTCGTCGCGCAGGTGGGCGGTGATGAGGATGACGGGAATGGACTCCCACGAGGGATTTGCGCGCAGCCTCCTGAGGAAGGCGAGGCCGTTGCACCGGGGCATGACCATGTCCAGGGTGACCAGGTCGGGGGGAATGGAGCCCAGGCGCTCCAGGGCCTCCAGGGCATCCAGGCCATCTGCGGCGCAGCAGACGTTGAAGCCGGCGTCCTCGGCGCACGCCTGCAGGAACATGCGCACGTCGGGCTCGTCGTCCACCACGAGGATGGTCCTGTCTCTGGCGTGGCTCATGGCTCCACGGGTCCTCTACCTCAGTAGTCGTCCTCCCACTTGATGAAGCCCTCCTTCACGTCGGTCATGGCGTTTACGATGAGCTCCACCAGGCCAGCGTAGATGAGCCCCTCCTTCTGCTTCATGTCGTAGCGGTCGAAGATGTCGCGGATCTGGCCCTTGCAGTTGGAGCAGGGGGCGCACACGTACTTGGGGGTCTCGGGCCCCCGGCAGTCGTCAAAGGCGTGCAGGATCTGCGACAGCTTCTTTCTCCCCGCCACCTTGTGACGCCAGTCGGGGATGTTGTTTCTGGTCATGATGGCGAAGCCGCTGCCTCCGCCGCAGCAGTAGTTGTGCGGCCCGTTGGGCACCATCTCCCGGAACTGGGGGCAGAGCCTCCGCACGACCTCTCGCTGGGGCTTGATGATCCCCATGAGGCGGGTCACGTTGCACGGGTCGTGGATGGTCACGGGGAAGTCGTTTCTGCCGGGGTCGAAGTCGATCTTGCCGGACATGACAATGTCGCGCAGGAGCGGGAAGCAGCTCTCCCGGGGGGTCAGCAGCTCGGCGGGGAGCACCCGGTCGGCTATGACTGTCAGGGCCTTGTGGGCATGGCCGCACTCTCCAAGGATGATCTTCTTCACGCCCAGCTTCTTGGCCGCCTGGGCCTGGAGCAGGGCAGTGCGGGCGTACTGCACATCGTCATAGAAGACCCCGTAGTTGATCGAGTCGTAAGCGGCCAGATCGCTCGACAGGGTCCAGCTCTCGATGATGCCCGCCTTCTTGGCCGCCTCCAGGATGATCGCGAAGGCCCCCACGTTGTCCGGCCAGGCCAGGATCTCTCCGGCGTTGTGGATGAGCAGGATCTCGGCCCCCTTCACGTCCCATGGGGTCTCGTACTGGTAGCCGGTCATCTCCGAGATGTCCTCGTCGATGAACTCCATGTTGTCCTTCACCACCAGGGAGCTCATGTTCGTGGAGGAGCCGGTCTTGAGCTGGAGCATGGAGCCCTTCTCGTGCAGCTCCGGCGTGGTGATCCCCATCTCCTGGCTGAAGATCTTGCGGATCTCCCGGGCCACGAGCCCGTTGTCGGCTCCGATGGGGCAGGTCTGGGCGCAGCGCCTGCAGATGTTGCACCGGTAGGCCAGCTCTCCCAGGCGAGCCACGGTCTGCCAGGTGAGGTCCAGCTTGCCGTTGCGCCAGTCGGACCACATCTCCTTCTTGACGTACTTTTTGTAGATGCGGCGGAAGACCTCGGTGCGATAGGTGGGGCGGTAGATCTCGTTTTGGCCGCTGGCCTCGTAGATGTGACAGCTCGCCGAGCAGGTGTTGCACTTGGCGCAGTGGTCCATGGTGGTGACGAGCTGGGCCAGGAAGGTCCAGTTGTTCTCCGCGGTAAACAGCTTCTCCATGCCGGAGAGGAACTTCTCCACCAGGGCACGCTCCTCCTCCTGGGTCTTGGGGAGGGGAATCGGCAGGATCGCAGTGTCATCCAGGATGCAGGCGAACTGCTCCTTGGTGCTGTCGGGCACGGCGCCCCACTCGGGCTCGTCCAGGTCGGCTGGCAGTGGCATGAGGTCGGCGTCGTCCACGTGCGAGAGCTTTTCGGTGTCGCTGGAGATGTCTTCGATTCGGACGATCTTCTTGCTCATGGTGTCACTCCGGGTCGGTTCCATCTGGGCGCATGGGGTTCATGCTTGCGATCTCCACCCAGCTCTTTTTTCCATCGGCGTGCACGTGCTCGGCCGCCCAGGAGACGGGCTGGCCGAGGGCCTGCTGTATTCTCCGGTCGGTCTCTGGCGTGTCGATGTTGGGCGCGTCGCCCCAGCGGATGTCGTGCCACAGAAAGTACTTCATGAAAAAATGGGACATGTGCGTGAGGGGGATGTAGGCCAGCAGGCCGAAGATGAGGATCATCTCCAGGGCGAGGAGGCCAGAGGAGAAGCGGGCCAGCTTGAAGGTGATCAGGCTGTGAACGAAGCCGCGCATGAGAAAAAACTCGGGGTCGGCGACACGCCATGTGTAGGTGGCCACCGCCAGCACCACGAGAAACAGGGCCAGGTTCAGGTAGTTGCCAGGGGAGGAGTAGTTGCGGAGCTCCTCGTTGGTGAGCCGACGAAGGAGCAGCCCCAGGGCGCCCAGGGCGCAGAGGCCGAATGCCACGGGACCCAGGACGCTCGTGGCGAGAAGCAGCAGACCCATGGCTCCGGACGCGCCGGGATAGATGGAGAGGCCCGCCGCCTGGGCCACGGCGCCCAGGAGGATGAGGCCGGCGAAGCCCACCAGCAGGTACAGGCCGAAGTGGAAGGGAAAGCTCACCCACCACAGCGGCCTGTTGTGCTCCCAGACACCCTTGAGCAGCAGGATCTCTGGGATCATCACCTTCAGCTCGCCCAGCCTCGACTGGGAACGCTCCCTCTTCCACCAGTCCACGTCCTCGTAGTAGCTTCCCCCGTACTTTGCCCGATCTCCCTCCTCGTGGGCCACAGGGTAAAGCTCCCAGCGCACGTGCTGGGGCAGCCTCTTGTAGTCCAGGATCTTGGCCACCACCGCGCCCATGAAGGCGACGATGGCCACGTAGGCGATGAGGTAGGCTATGATCGACATTCGGAATCTCCTCTCGTGTCTGGGCGGCTCAGGCGCAGGTCCTTGGGGCGGCTAGGCTCGTCCTCCGACGAGCTCGGCGACCATCTGGAGCAGCTTGTCCGGATCGATGGGCTTTGCCATGAAGCCCTCCGGGTCCGGGACCTGCTTGCGCGTCTTGAGGAACTGCTCCATGGGCTCCCCCACCGCGGTGACGATCACCACCGGGATCCGGGCCAGCTCCGGGTCGCCCTTGAGCTGGCGATAGGACCTCACCCCCGTCTGCCCGGGCATTGTGATGTCCAGGGTGATCAGGTCTGGGGACCTCGAGCGAGCCAGGCTCATGCCCTCCGCGCCGTCGGCCGCCTCGATGGTCTCGTAGCCGTGGTCGGCGAACAGAGAGCGGAGGAATGTGCGCACATCCGGCTCGTCGTCCACAATCAGGATGGTCTTCTTGTCGCTCATGGTCACTCGGTCTCCTGGCTCCTGGGCTGTTGCTTCCCGTGGTGCTGGCCCCTCTCGTCCCCCAGGCGTTCGTCCCCGCTGCGCTCATCCCCTTGGCGGTGAAGCCGAAGCTCGTGGTGGGCGAGCTTTCGCAGCTTGTATGCCTTGTCCCGCAGGGCGCCAAAGACGATGCCGCACCCGTTGTCCGTGCGGCATGCGTCCCCGGCGGAGGCCAGCTCGATCATCTCCTCTGAAAGGTCGATGATCTTCTCGAGATACTCGTCCGCGGTCCGTTCTTTCATCGCTCACGCTCCACCACAGGAGCTTCAATGCAACAGTCGGGCCAGGCGCGTCCCAGGTCGCGGGGGTCACGCAGCTCTAGGGTCTCGGGTGGTCTCAGGGGAACCGACCATTGTGTCGGTGTCCGCATGGCTGGCCTCCATTCAGCGCTCGGGTGCTCCCCAGCCAGGCTGCAACCTCACAAGATCATGAAGCAGATGCAGATCATCGGGCACCGGGATGTGTCCCGAGATGCAACCTGAGACAGACACGAGACACGAGACTCAGGTCAGCTCGTACCTGGACAGGTTGCGGTACAGGGTGGCCCTGCCAACTCCCAGCAGCTCGGCGGCCTTTTTCTTGTTGCCGCCGGCCTTGGCCAGGGCGACCACGATCTGGTCCTTGGTGAGCCTGGGGGCCGGTCCTGGCGTGGAGGAGGATCTGATGCGCTGCTCGCGGATCTCGGGTGGGAGGTGCTCGGGCCCTATGCTCCCCGTGTGACACTTCACGTAGGCGTACTCTATGGCGTTTCGCAGCTCGCGGACGTTGCCCGGCCACAGGTATCGGCTCAGCACCTCCACGGCCTCCGGGGACACGGTCAAGAGCTGGCGCCCGGTCTCCTCGGAGACCACCTCCAGGAAATGGTCCGTGAGCAGGGCTATGTCCAGCCTCCGCTCCCGGAGGGGGGGGAGCTCGATGGGCACCACGCACAGGCGATAGAACAGGTCCCGCCGAAACTGGCCCCGCTCCATCATTTGCCTGAGGTTGCGGTTTGTGGCGCTGATGACCCTCACGTCCACATCGATGCTCTTTTCGCTGCCCACCGGCGAGATGGTGCGCTCCTGGAGCACCCTCAGCAGGGCCACCTGCATGGCCGGGGAGAGCTCCCCCACCTCGTCGAGGAAGATGGAGCCCCTGTGGGCCATCTCGAAGCGCCCCTTCTTGTCTCGCACCGCCCCGGTGAAGGCCCCGCGGACGTGGCCAAACAGCTCGCTCTCCAAGATCCCCTCGGGCAGGGCGCCGCAGCTCACCGCCACGAAGGGCTCATCGCCGCGGGGGCCAAGCTCGTGGATTGCGTTGGCCACGAGCTCCTTGCCGGTGCCGCTCTCCCCCTGGATGAGCACGGACACCTGCACCGCGCCCACCTCCCGAATGAGATCGAACAGCGCCCTCATCTTGGGGTCTCGCCCCAGCATCCCTCCCAGGGAGTGCTGATTGCGCAGCCTGCGCTTGAGGGCGTCCAGCTCGGTGATGTCCTTGAACGAGATGAGGGTGCCCACGGTGCCCCCGTCCTCGGACGCGAGGGGGGTGGAGAGCATCTCCAGCACCCGGGCATCCCCGTCGGCGCGCCGAAACCCCACCCGCCTGCGCTCCCCTCGGTCCCCGTGGGTGCTGCCTCCATCCCCGCCCGCCACGCCGGCACAAAAAAGGCACATTCCCCCGCAGAAGCGGTCAGGAAACACGTCGTGGCAATCCTTGCCCAGGACCCTGGCCCTGTCGAGGCCAGTGATCTCCTCTGCCGCCTGGTTGAAGTAGAAGATGCGTCGGTTGGTGGTGTGGGCCATGATGCCGTCCACCTGGTTGTCCAGCAGCAGCTCGAAGTTCTTGCGCGCGGTAAAGAGGGCCCCCAGGATGCCCGAGGCAAAGAGGGTGCGGACCCGCTCATCGAGGGTGTCCCGAGCCATCCTGAGCAGCTCCAGCCGCCTGGCATCTCCATCCGCTCTGGAAGGCTCGGGCAGGTCCCAGTGCAGATGAGGGGGCATGCCCGGCATGGACGGGCGACAGGACTGATCGAAGTCGCCCAGGGTGACCACCAGGTCCACCAGGAACACCTCGATGTCCAGTGGGGTGCGAAGCCGGTAGCCGGTGACATCCACCCCCACCTCGGCCATCACCTGCGCTGCCATGGGGTGCAGCTCCCTGGGGGTCATGGATGCGCTGATCACCTCCACGTCCGCGCCAGCGCAGCGACGGGCCAGCCCTTCGGCCAGGATGTGCAGGGAGCCAGATCCCATGCCGAGAAACAAAATGTTGTGCCGTCGCTCCAAGGCGCGCTACCCCGCCGGGCCGGTTTCCGTGACGGTTTTCCTACATGTGGAGCCAAAGGTCAATGCGCCCAGCCCATGGGGTTTGCCATGTGCTGGCGGAGGGGACATTATTACTCCATGGCCGGCTCCATGGTTGGATTCGGGTGGCTCACGGCGACGGCGCTCACCCTCCTCTCCTCGCCTCTCCCAGAGGCGGGCTCGGCGGGCTCGCTTCCCCTGCCCCCCGTGTGGGTTGCGGCCAGCGAGAGCTCCTCCCAGGCACCCAAGGCGCCGGGGAACGGGCCCCTTCGGCCAGAGGTGCGGCCCGGATCCCGGCGGTCCCAGGTCGCGTGCTTGCGGGAGCTCCTGCGCCTGTCCATACCTTTCAAGCGCGCCGCCAGCACCAGGGGCATCCGCACACCAGTGATCATCACCGGCCCCATTCGAGGGCTCCGGCTAACGCCCATGTGGGGCAAGCGGCCAGCCCTCATGGACTGCATCTTTGCCCTGTCCATCTACACCATGGCCCCCGTGGTGCTGCGCTCGGGGGTCTCCGAGCTCTTGTACTCGAGCGTCTACTCCTACCGCAACGTGGCGGGCACCAGCGTGCTCAGCCGACACTCCTTTGGGCTGGCCATGGACGTCTTCGAGGTGCGGGGGCCCGGCAACCTCAGGGCGAACGTGAAGCGGGACTGGCGAAAGGCCATGGGGCGCCCTGGCGCCTGCGTGGGACCGGTCAAGGGGCGGAGGGCGCGGGTGCTCCGGCGACTTGTGTGCAACCTGGAGCGGAGCCGGATCCTCTCCCTCATCTTGACCCCGGACTCGGACCACGCCCACCGAGACCACCTCCACATGGCTGCCCTGAAGGCAACCGAGAGGCCCCACCCAAGGACCAGGTACGCAGGGCGCCCCAAGGGGCGGACGTGGATCCCCTGGCGGGCGGTGAGGCGGCCGCGCCGCCGGCGAAGGGGGCATCGGCTGCGCCGCCGGGGGCGGTGGCGTCGTCGGCCCCTTCGGCGGCGGAGGATCGCCAGGCGGCGGAGGATCGTCAGGCCACGGAAGAGCGCCAGGCGACCGAGACGCCCAGCCAGGTAGATGGAGCAGCGCCCCCTGCGCCGCCGGGATCCAGCCGAGCTGCACAGCGCCCTCGGATCCACGGATCACACCAGATGCGCTGCGGGCGCCCGAGCTGAGCAAACCCCTTTGCACAGAGGCCGCTCTCGGGCTAGTAACGGGGACATGGGCGCCCAGGGAAAGCTGGTGCACTACTACGTGCACGGCCGCGGCATGGGTCACGCCACCCGATCGCTGGCGGTCATGGGGGCGCTCCGCGCCGCGGGCTTCCGGGTTGCCGCCTTTGCCGGCCCCGACGCCTTGGAGGTGCTGCGCCGAGCCGGACCCTGCCGCCCGGTGGAGAGCCTCCCACCGCGGTTCGGACCGCGCACCCTCTGGCGCCTGGGCACGCGCCTGGCGGAGGGCTACCTGGCCGCGCGAGCCGAGCGCCCCTGTGTGGTGGTCTCCGACTCGGACCTGCCGGGGCTGCTGGCAGCCCGCCTGGCCGGGCTCGGAGCCATCGCGGTGGGCCATGGCCTCCTGGCGGGCGCGTGCCAGCGTCCACCAGGGGTCTCCCCGGGAGCCTGGCGCCGGGAGGCGCTCAAGGTGCGCTCTTCGTCGCTGGGAGCCCACCGCCAGGTGGTGGTCTCCTTCGTGCCCCTCAGCCCCCTAGATCCATCTCGCACCCTCGTGGCCGCGCCGATCCTGCCGCCCGACCTGCTGGCCAGCCAGCGCCAGCCCGACCCGACCGCGCCCCTTGTGGCCTACTTCCG
>JAJRWW010000202.1 GCA_024276595.1 Myxococcota bacterium | reverse complement strand
CCGCCGCTGTTGCTGGGCCCACAGGCGGGCGCGAGGAGCAGGGCGCCCACGAAGAGGGATCCGATGATTGCGAATATGGGATCACGCCTCATTTTGCATTCCTTTCATCAACGACCACAAACGAGCATGCTATCGGAGCCCGGCTCTTCGCACAAGGGACAACTGCAGGCACTGGCCCTTGTGCGAAGACCCGGAAAACAACAATCCTCACAGACTGGTTTTTTGGTGCTTTTTTTCCCTGTCGTGGAGGGGTTTTTCGCTATAAAGCAGAAGCTAGTGCCGCCTAACTTTGGGCCTCTGTCGCCGATTGCTCGGCAGCAAGGGAGACCGACGTGACGACACCGACCCAAGCCGCATCACCCCGTGGGCTCGACCACAGGCGCCTGCTCCTCATGCTGCTGGGGGTGGGGCTCTTCGCGACCGTGTACCTGTCCCCTGGCTGGGGAGACGCGGTCGATCCTGCGGGCAAGCGCTTTGCCCTGACTCCCCAGGGCAAGGCAGCCATAGGGTTGTTTCTCTTTGCCGCCGTGTGGTGGGTCTTCGAGGTCGTACCCATCGGGGTCACGTCCATCGCCATCGGCGTGCTGCAGGTGATCTTCCTCATCCGCCCGGGCGCGGATCTCGTGGGCGAGCCCGGTCATGGCCCCAGGGTCGCCCTGGACGGCATGGCCCCGGTGCTGCTGCCTTCCCTGGAGGTGGGTGCAGACCGGGTGATCAGTGGCACCCACCTCGCCTTCAAGGAGTTTTTTCATCCGTCGGTGTGGTTCATCTTCGGCTCGATAATAATTGGCAAGGTCTTCACAAAGACCGGCCTGACCAAGCGGCTCGCCTACAAGATGCTGGCGGTGGTGGGAGAGAAGACCAGCCGCATCTACCTGGGGGCCTTCGTGCTGACCGCCCTGCTGACACACATCATGGCGCACACCGCCGTGGCCGCGACCATCTTTCCGCTGCTGGTGGCCATCTACCATCTGTATGACGAGGACAACAAGCCATCCAACTTTGGCAAGGGGCTGTTTGTGGGAATGGCCTTCGTTGCGGGCGCTGGCTCCATTGTGACTCTGCTGGGCGCAGCCAGGGGAGCCGTTGCCATCGGCTTTTACAAGGAGCTCACAGGCAAGGACGTCACCTTCTTTCAGCTCACCTGGTACATGTTCCTCCTCGGCTGGGTGATGGTGTTCGTCATGTGGGGTCTGATGATGGTCTGGTTCCGTCCAGAGCGCTCGGAGATCCCAGGGTTGAGGGAGCGCTCCATCGAGCTTTACGAGAGGCTGGGACCCATGGGACGGGTGGAGATTGTCGCCCTGATCATCACAGGGGCTGCGGTGCTCATGATGAGCTTGCGATCCTTTGTGCCGGCGCTCGCCTCGGTGGACAAGGCTGGCATAATACTCACCGCCACGATCCTGTTTTTCGTCTTCAACGTCCTTGACATCCAGGACCTGGAGTCGGTGCCCTGGAACATCATTCTCCTTTTCGGCGGAGCCATGAGCCTGGGGTACTGCCTGGTGAACACCGGCGCCGCCGACTGGATGGCGGTCTCCACCGTCTCGCTGCTCAAGAGCTCCCCGGGGTTCGTCTTCATTATGGGGGTCACCCTCATCGTGTTGATTCTCACCAACCTCATCATGAACGTGGCCGCCATCGCCATCTGTCTGCCTGTGGCCCTGAAGATCGCCCCCTACCTGGGCATCTCCGGGGAGGTGATCCTGTTTTCGGCGCTGGCGGTGGCCGGGATGCCCTTCCTGCTGCTGGTTGGTGCGGCCCCCAACGCCATCGCTTACGAGTCGCGGCAGTTCTCCTCCGGGGAGTTCTTCAAGGCGGGGCTTCCGGCCAGCGCGCTGCTCATGTTGGTCATCGGCCTGTTCGTGGCCTTCATCTGGCCCCTGATGGGGATGCAGATCTATCTCCCCAGGTAGCGGAGCTGGCGGGGCCGCAGGTGTCTGGTGGTCTTGCGTGGGCGCCAATAATGATTATTCATTGGCCAGCACTTTTTGGGCTTTCGCCCGCGAGGTAGAAAATGGCCTGGGAATACAACGAAAAGGTCAAGGACCTGTACAGGAACCCAAAGAATGTCGGGGAGCTCGATGACGCCAACGCCGTGGGAGAGGTGGGCAGCATCGTCTGCGGAGACGCTCTGAAGCTGACGCTGAAGATCGACGAGGAGACGCAGACCATCACGGACGCCAGGTTTCAGACCTTCGGCTGCGGCAGCGCCATAGCCTCCTCGACCGCTCTCACGGAGATGGTCATCGGCAAGACGGTCGACGAGGCGGCGGCCATCAAGAACCAGGACATAGTGGACTATCTCGGTGGGTTGCCCGCCGAGAAGATGCACTGCTCGGTGATGGGCCAGGAGGCGCTGGAGGCCGCCATCGCCGATTACCGGGGCTTGAAGGTGGTGCACGAGGAGGAGGATCCGGACACGGCCATTGTGTGCCACTGCTTCGGGGTGACGAACAAGAAGATAGAGAAGGCCATCTTGGAGAACGGGCTCCGCACCCTGGAGGACGTCACGAACTACACCAAGGCTGGCGGTGGTTGCGGGAGCTGCATCGACGAGATCGAGACCATCCTGGAGGAGACCCTGGCAAAGCAGGCGGCTGCGCCAGCGCCTCCCGAGCCCGCCAAGCCCAAGAAGCTCACCACCCTCCAGAAGATAAAGCCCATAGAGGAGACCATCGAGAAGGAGATCAGGCCACAGCTCATGGCCGACGGGGGAGACATCGAGCTCATCGACGTGGAGGGCAACAGCGTGGTCATCGAGTTCAAGGGTCGCTGCATGGGGTGCCAGGCAGTGACCTACACCCTCTCCGGGGTCCAGGAGAAGCTGCGGGAGATGGTCTCCCCCGACCTGGTGGTCACCGTAGGAAACGACTGATGCGCGAAGTATACCTGGACAACAACGCAACCACGCAGGTGGCGCCCGAGGTGGTGGAGGCGATGCTCCCATTTCTGAAGGAGCTCTACGGCAACCCATCATCCATGCACGCCTTCGGCGGCAAGATAGGGGCCCACCTGGAGAGGGCCAGGGAGTCGGTGGCCCGGCTGGTGGGCGCCGAGCGGCCCAGCGAGATAATCTTCACCTCCTGTGGCACGGAGGCCGACTCCACCGCCATCTGGTCTGCGCTCAACACCGAGCCCGACAAGAGCCACATCATCACCAGCAGGGTCGAGCACCCGGCCGTGCGCTCGCTGGCGCTGCACCTCAAGCGCAAGGGTTACCACGTCACGGAGCTGCCGGTGGACTCTGCCGGGCTGCTCGATCCCCGGGACGTGGAGCGGGCCATCACCAAGAAGACCGCCCTGATCTCCATCATGGCGGCCAACAACGAGACCGGCGTGCTGTTTCCCATCGAGGAGATCGGCCGCATCGCCGCCTCCCACGGTGTGAAGTTTCACACCGACGCGGTGCAGCTAGTGGGCAAGGTGCACCTGGACGTGCGCAGCCTGAACGTGAACCTTCTGGCCCTTTCCGGCCACAAAATCCACGCCCCCAAGGGGATCGGCGCCCTGTACGTGCGAAGGGGGACCCGCTTCAGGCCCTTCCTCATTGGAGGTCACCAGGAGAGGGGCCGCAGGGGGGGGACCGAGGCGGTGCCCAACATCGTCGCCCTGGGCAAGGCCGCCGAGCTGGCCCTTGAGCACGTGGACGAGGAGCAGAGCAGGGTCCGCGCCCTCAGGGACCGGCTGGAGAGGGGCCTGCTCGAGGCCATCCCCAGCGCCAAGGTGAACGGCGACCCACAGCAGCGCCTCCCCAACACGACCAATATCAGCTTCGAGCACGTGGAGGGGGAGGCGATCCTGCTGATGATGAGCGACCTGGGGATGGCCGCCTCGTCGGGGTCGGCCTGCACCTCGGGCTCCCTGGAGCCCTCCCACGTGCTCAGAGCCATGGGGGTCCCCTACACCTTTGCTCACGGCTCCATCCGGTTCTCCCTCTCCCGCTACACAACCGACGACGACGTGGACTACGTGCTGGAGCACATGCCCGCCATCATCGCTCGTCTGCGCGAGATCAGCCCCTTCTGGAAGGGATAGATCCTGGCTGGAAGATGCCTATGGCAGGGCCAGCATCTTCTCCACGGCGCGCCGCCTCTCCTGGCCGGCGAGCAGCTCCACCAGCTCCAGGGCCCACGGCAGCGCTGTCCCGGCTCCGCGGCTCGTGACCACCTTTCCGTCCACCACCACCGCATCCTCTCGGTATGCTCTTGCGTGGCCAAGGCTCTCGGCCACCACGGGGTGGGAGGTCAGCTCGATCTTCTGGACGATCCCCGCAGCGTCGAGCACCCTGGGCGCCGCGCAGATGGCGGCCACCCAATGGCCATGCTCGAAGCGCTGGCGGATCACCGCCAGCAGGGGCTCGGTGGCGCGCAGGCGCTCGGTGTTGGGGATCCCCCCGGGGATGGCCAGCAGGTCAAAGGGCTCCTCCAGCACATCCGCAAGGGATGCGTCCGGCACCAGCACGACGCCGTTGGAGGCCCTGATGGGCTCTGTGCCATCCACTCCGGCGGCCACCACCTCGAAGCCGGCCCGCCGCAGGACGTCGATTACGGTGACCGCCTCCATCTCCTCCACACCCGGGGCGAGGGGGACCAGCACGCGAATATGAGGGCCCATGAGCGTTCTCCTTTCACAAGGTGGGTGAGAGCCGTCGGTCCGGGGCCGGGTGGGGCTGCCAGGGCGCGCTACTAGATTTCGTTGGCAGCGGCGCCGCCCCCGCGCATGGGCCTGTCCATCACCCGCCTCGGCGGCGGCCTGGGGGCAACCATGGCCCGCATGACCGGCGCCATCACCGGGGGCATGGCCGAGACCGGCGGCTTGGTGGTTCCGCGAGGTCTACGGCGGCGTCTGCGCCGCCGGGGAGAGGCGCTCACCTTGATGCCCGACATGGCCTCTGGCGGGGGCGCCTGCCCCACCTTGAACAGGCTCGCCTGCATGGTCTTGTCCTGAACAGGGATGAAGGTGACCTCCTGGGGTGTGTAGCCCTCGGCGGTGATCTTCACGGCGATGGGATCCTCGCCGCGCTTTACCTTGACCACCCGCTTGGTCTTGCCCCTGTCGGGGAGGTGCTCCTTGCCGCCCAAAAAGAGCCGGGCGTCTTTCGGGGTGATGTAGAAGGTCAGCACCACGTCGCTGCTCAGAGGGGGCATCGGCGCGAGGGCGCCCATCTGGTCCGACCGGGGTGCTGCCGCCACGGGCCGCGAGCCATCCCGCTGCTTGCTGGTGCCCTTTCGGCTGAGCACCATGTAGCCGAAGATCCCTGCGCCCAGGATCGCGATGATGCCCACCACCGCGAGCACCATGGGCAGGGCGCTCGACCTGGGCGCCGGGGGCTGGGTGGAGGCGTCCAGCACCTGGGAGGCGCTCCCGTCCAGCGTGGAGGGCTGCGCAAGGGGCGCGCTGGCGTCCGGGTCGGTGAGCACCTTGTGGGCCACCCCGGCGTCAAAGGTGGCCTTCTGGCCCTCGTAGATGCGTTCCAGGTCGTCGCCCAGGGCACGGGCAGAGGCATAGCGCTCGTTCTTGTCCTTGGCGAGGGCCTTGGCGAGCACCTCCTCCAGCCCGTCTGGCAGGTTGGTCACCACTGTGCCGATGGGCTCTGGCTCCTCGTAGCACACCTTGAACATGGCGGTGGGGATAGAGGGGGCATAGAAAGCCAGCCTGCCGGTCAGCATCTCGTAGATGATGGCGCCCAGGGCGAAGATGTCCGTGCGGGTGTCCACCTCCTTGTTCTTCCCCTCCGCCTGCTCGGGAGACATGTAGTATGGAGTCCCCATTACGGCGTTGGTGCGTGTGACTATGGATCCGGACTGCTTCATCTTGGAGATTCCGAAGTCGAGCAGCTTCACGTAGTCCTGCCGTCGCCCTCGCCTGCAGAGGAAGATGTTTTCGGGCTTGAGGTCGCGGTGCACTATCCCGGCGGCGTGGGCGGCCTCCAGGGCGTCCACCACCTCCGCGATGACGGGGTAGGCGCTCTGGAAGGTGAAGGCGCCCTTGTTGGCGATCCAGTCGGCCAGGTCCTCTCCCTCCAGCTTCTCCATCACAATGTATGGGATCCCCTCCTCGGTGCGGTCGAAGTCCACAACGTCCACGATGTTGGGGTGGCCGAGCTGCCCGGCGATCTCGGCCTCCCGCTTGAAGCGCTGGAACACCTCCTCGTTCTCCGCGAAGGCAGGATCGAGCAGCTTCAGAGCGAACTTGCGACCCATGCGGACATGCTCCGCCTCGAAGATGGAGCCCATCCCACCAGCGCCAATTTGCTGGGTGATGCGATAGGTGTCGGCGATGATGCGGTTTTGAAAGCTGGTCTGGAGCTCAGTGGTCATGGCCACGCCCTTCGGAGCCATCCTGTGCTCGGCAAGGCTGCCGGAGCTGCCAGGCGAACCCTTGGCCCGAGTACAATATCCTAGCTTAGAGGTGGTTTCTCGTCATGGTTTTTTTCGGTGTCCCCAGCGGGCCCGTGGCCTGGCGAGCAGCAGCAGGAGCACGAGCGCTGGGATGGCCGCCGGAGGCAGGGAGGAGGGTGAGCCCACATCCGCCTCGCAGGAGCAACCCCTGGGCTGGCGCCTGGGCGTGGGGAAGGGGCCGCCGAGGCTGTCGCGCCGTCTGCCCCTGGCCGTTGTCGGGCGTTCCATGGGGCGCCTCGGCTTCACGGGCCTTGGCCTGGCCCGAGGCGGCGGGGAGACCACGGCCGGGGGCCAGATGGAAAGCGCGCGAAGGGCCTCTGCTCGCACCAGGTAGCAGGGGGAGCGCCTGGCAGCCGCGAGCAGCGGGAGCACCCAGGAGCCGCGGGTGGCCGCAACGGCGGCCACGAGGTCCGCCTTGGCAGGGGTGTTGGGGCCCCTGAGCAAGATCCGCTGGATCTCCCTGAGCGCCTCGGGTCGTCGGGTGAGGTCGATGATGGCGATGCCGAGCATCACGCGCGCCCGGGCCACCGGGTGGGACCTGGCAGAGGTCTGGGTGAGCAGGGTCTGCAGGGTCCCGAGGTTTCTGGAGAGGCGGAGCCTGCCAGCGGCCAGGGCCGCCTGGGAGTACACCAGCGTGTTGTCGTCTCCCAGCAGCCGCAGGACCGATGGAGCGGCCAGAGGATCCCGGTACAGACCCAGGCTGCGCAGAGCCCGGGCGCGCACCGAGGGGTCGCGGTGCAGGGTCAGACGGAGCATCCGCGCGAAGCCCTTTCGCTCCCGGCGGGGGCGCAGCCGGGCGAAGGCGAGGGCGCCCTCCCTCGCCACGAGGGAGGATCGGCGCACGGTCATGAGCAGGGCGAGGCGCCTCGCCAGGGGCTTCACCGGGCGCCGATCCAGGAGCGCGATCTCCCCAATGGCCGCTGCCGCCGCCGCCACCACCCGAGGGTCCCGCGATGGGAGCAGCCTGGCGAGCAGTGGCAGGGCCTTTACCGCGCGCAGCCTCCCGAGGGTGCGCACGAAGGCGGCGCGGCTGCGGCCTCGCTCGACCCGAATGCGCTCCAGCAGCGTGGCCACGGACTGGTGGGCGGCCAGGCGGCCCAGGGCCTCGGCGGCGGCCAGGCGGAGCTCGGGGTGAGGGTGGGCCAAAAGCTGCTCCAGCAGGGGGATGGCGGCCCTCACACCACCCAGGCCGGATGCCCGAGCCGCCGGGAGCCGAACGTTGTTGCTGCGAGATGAGAGCAGATCGAGCAGGCGGGGCCCTGGCAATGGTGCGGCCAGGTGCGCGAGCGCCAGGGCGGCCTCTGCCGCGAGCCGTGGGCGGCGGGTGCGTGCGAGCAGGCGCTCCAGGGCGCTCCTTGCCTTGGACACGTTCATGTGCGCAAGCGCCCGAACGATGGCCAGGGCCACCTGTGGCCCGGCCCTGGGCAGCAGCGCGAGCATCTTGGGGATCGCCCCACGGGCCCTGAGCCCGGCCAGGCTGTCCACCACGGCCCGCTGCACCGCTGGGGAAGGGTCGTCGAGGATGCGGCGCAGAGGCGCAATGGCGAGCCTGGTGCCCAGGTGACCCAGGGCCGTCGCCGCGGCGAGGCGCTCGCCAGCGTCGGCGCTGCGCAGGAAGCGGCCAATGGACCAGGCGTCCGCCGGGTTGCCCAGGTAGCCGAGGGCGGTGATCCCCGCCGTCTTGAGGGCCGGGTCCCGTCGAAGGAGCAGGCTCAGGAGGAAGGGGCGGGTGGGCTTGTGACGGAGGCGCCCCAGGGCGATGGCGAGCTCCACGAGCACGTCCGCCACCCGCTCCCTGGGCAGGCGGTCCACCAGGACGATGGCCGCCTCCCGGTTGCCGAGCAGGCCAAGGGCACGGGCCGCGTTGCGGCGTACCAGCGGGTCGGGGTCACGCACCAGCTTTCGCAGCCGACCGTAGGCGGCCATCACGTGCCGTTGTCCGGCCCGCCACGCCGCGTCCGCACGGAGCTGTGGGTCGGGGTTTGCCAACCCGGAGAGGATCTCGATCCGATGCTGTCGATCCTTGGGGGGCTTGCCGCTGAGGAGCGGAGCTGGACGAGCGCGCGTCTTGCCCCTGGGCGCTGAATGTGCTCCCTTGGGCGGCGTCTTTCCCGCGGCGGACCGGACCCCGGCGGCGGGCGGGACCCCCAGGGCGGGCAGCGCGGTGGACCCCAGCCAGAGCAGCAGCAGCGTGAAGATCCGGGATCGCATCAGGAGATGGATGGGGGCGGGGAGCGCCGGCTACTGCACTGGCACCGGCCAGGTGCAGGTGGCGTCCAGGGTGGAGCTGAGCAGCTCCGGGCAACCGGAGCCAAGCGGGGCCTGGCTGCAGTCGATGTCCTGGTCGGAGTCAAGCTGCACGAAGCAGTCCACGCACCAGTCGAAGTCCTGCCGATCCTCGGGGAGCAGGAGCGCCAGGTTGGAGGCGCATTCCGTGGCCCAGGAGCCCAGCGCAGGGCAGTCCTGGCCATAGATGTCCACCAGGTGGGCGACCTCATCGCACGGCTGCACCTTCTCAACACAGGCCAGCGAAGGGAGTGTCGCCGCCAGGATCGTGGCGGCCAGCAGGAGGGGGATGGTTCTAGCGGTCATGGCAAGGTCCCTCGTGTCAGAGCTCATCCGTCACCAGTCGCAGCTTCCGCCAAGCAGGCTCTCCATGAGCGCCTCGCAGGACCAGCCGTCAACCACGAAATCGGAGCAGTCCTCCTCCAATGCCTGCTGCTGCAGGCCCACGGAGCAGTCGTGCAGGAGCTGCCGGCTGACCGAGTCGAGCAGCTCGTAGTGCGTCTCGCAGTCGAAGCTGCGGGCGCAGTTGTAGTAGCACTCGTACAGGAACTCGTCCAAGTTGGAGCAGGTGACATACTCACTGTCCTCCACGCATCCCCCGAGGCCCAGGAACCCGACGCAGACCAGGAGTACGCCGAGCCCCTGAAAAAGACCCGGAGCACCTCGTGGGTCGTGGCCGCTGCGGCTCCGGACCCCGGCGCCACGGTCTGCGTTCCGTCCAGCACATGGCTCAGAGCCGGACTGGCTGGCGGGACGATGGGCTGGGCCGGCTGGGGAAGGAGCCGGGGCCAGCGGTTGGGAACGAGCTCGCCACACGGGGCTCTCCTGGGTGCTTGGCTCCATGGCCACAAGGATGTCCGATAGTATGACCACAGCGACCGACCTTTTGCAACTGGCCCACGCCTCCCAAGTCCACCGCCTCTTGGGGGCGAACATTCTGAGATCTCAGGGTGCGAAGAGGTCGAGCATCTCGAAGAAGGTGGGGTAGGACTTGGTGACGCAGGATTTGTCGGCCAGCCGCAGACCGGGCAACCGGAGACCCAGCAGGGCGAAGCACATGGCCATGCGGTGGTCGTCGGCCGGGTCCAGGCGGGCTTCCCCGTGGAGGGGGCGGGGCCGGATCACCAGGCCGCCGGGGAGCTCGTCCAGGTCGGCGCCCACCCTGCGAAAGCCCTCGGAGAGCACGGCCAGGCGATCACACTCCTTGATGCGCAGGTGAGCCAGCCCCTCCAGGCGCGACTCTCCGGAGGCGAACAGAGCGCAGGTGGCCAGGGTGGGGGCGATGTCGGGGGTGTCTCCCAGGTGGAACACCCGCGGGGGAGGGCGTCGCAGGCGATCCAGGAGATCGGGAAAGATCCGGTCTCCCTGCCGAGAGCTCGGCCGCAGGTTGGTGACGCGCACCCTTCTACCGGTCAAAAAGCCCGCGGCCAGGGGGTACGAGGCGCTGGAGTGGTCGCCCTCGATGACTACCCTCGTGGGTGAGGGGCCTCCAGGGGCCACTCGGAAAACCTCTGGGCTGCTCGCCGCGGGCGGAGGGCCTGCTGTGGATGCGGCGCGCTCTGAGCCCGGGGAGCCTCGGGAGCCCGGGGAGCCTCGGGAGCCGGGGGAGCCGGGGGCGTCGTCCGTCGCGGAGCTCTGGGAGGTATCGACAGCGACCCCGAAGTCGGCCATGGCCTCGATGGTGAGGTCCACGTAGGGGCGGGAGGGGAAGGAGCCGGCCAGCTCCAGCACCAGCCCCCTGGGCAGGCGTGGAGCCACGAGCAGCAGGGCGGAGAGCTGCTGGCTGGAGCCGGCTGCGTCCAGGACCACCGAGTCGGGGGCTCGGGAGAGATCCGCTGGGGGCACCACTGTGATGGGTGGGCAGGCGGGCTCGCCATGCTCTCGAACCCGGGCACCCAGGGCGCGCAGGGCGTCCAGGAGCCCGGGCATGGGACGGTGGCGCATGGCCTGGTTTCCGTCCACCGTGACCGGGCCGCTGGCCAGCAGCGAGAGCGCGGTGCAAAAGCGGGTGGCCGTACCGGCGTTGACGAGGTCCAGGGGTGCGCGCGGTGCGAGCAGGGGGCCGCCTCCCAGCACGGAGAACCCGTCCGGGGTGTCCTCGATCTTCACCCCGAGGCTGGCGAGGGCTCCTCGGAGGGCCTTTGAGTCGTCGCACCGCAGAGGGTCCACGATGAGAGAGCGACCCGGCGCGAGGGCGGCCAGAACCATGGCGCGCTGGGTCAGGCTCTTGGAGGTGGGGACGCTGACCTCGATCATGGCGCGCGGAGTATAGCGAAGACGGTGCGGCAAGACCAGCGGGCCGTGGCCGACGCGGTGGAGCGCCACCGGCTCACCAGCAAGGAGGCCGAGGCGCTGCTCGGTGCCTATCGGCTGACCCAGAGCCCGGCCGAGCGGCGTCGCCTCGAGGCCGACTTCCAGGGCGCCCTGCTGACACTCATTCATACCGCTCGGGCGCTCGCCATCGAGCACCTGGGCTTCTCACTGCCACTGGAGGATCAAGATGAGCACATCGGACAAGCCAGCCAGCCCAGCCATGCCACGCCTGACGCCGTCGTCGCCACCCCTGACGCCGTCGTCGCCACCCCTGACGCCGTCGTCGCCACCACAGATGGCGCCGACCCTGGAGACACCGCCGCCGCCGAAGCGAGCAGCCGCGGCCACGTAGACGAGCTCCGCCGGGCCCACGCTCGTCGCGGACCGCTCCAGGCTCTCGACCTGGTCCGCGGTGACGCGGACCGTCGTGCCCCGCGCGGGCAGCCACACAAGGGCGACATCTGTGCCCCACAGGCGGTTCTTGGTGACGACCTGACCGGCCTGCCGAGTCGCTGGGAGCCAGGTCCAGTCGCCGGGGTTCAGCACGTCTCCCGCCATCACGCCGCTCCGGCCAGCTTTCTTACACCCTCGAGGAAGACCTGGAAGCTCTTGGATTGGTTCGCATCGACATCAAGGTATGGGCCGATTCTCTTTGCCCACTTGCACTTGGCTCGGCCAGGCGCGGGCCAACCTTCCTTTTTGAGGGCCGTCGCTCCGCCCTTGTGGATGGCATCCGCCAGCAACTCTTCATCACCGGTGGTCCCTCCGCCGGTTTACCGGTCCGGTGGGGCCCACCTTGTTTCCTTGATTCCTGGTTTTCTGGTCTTTGGTTCCTCTCGTAGCGAAGCGGAGGTTGGTCCTGGTTTTCCAGGGGGG
>JAJRWW010000201.1 GCA_024276595.1 Myxococcota bacterium | reverse complement strand
GGACCTGGTGTCGGGGCTCGAGAGCGGCTCGGGAGTGTCCCACGACAAGGACGCGATCCCAGAGCTTGGCAAGGCGCCAGCCGAGGCGCGGGTCAGTGAGGACCTGGCCCGGCGGGGGCGGCTGGCGGCCCTGGAGGAGATGGCAGCCCAGATGGGAGCGACGAGCATAGCCCTCGGGCACACGGCCGATGACCAGCTCGAGACGCTGCTCATGCGCCTCTGCCGGGGCGCCGGGCTCACGGGGCTGGCGGGCATGGCCCCCAGGAGAGGCCCCTTTGTGCGGCCCCTGCTGGAGGTGGGCCGAAGGGAGGTGCTGGTGGCGCTCCGAGACCTGGGTTGGAGCTCGGTGCAGGACCCATCCAACAGCTCCAGGCGCTTTTTTCGCAACCGGATCAGGCTGGACGTCGTGCCCGCGCTGAAGCGGGAGAACCCCAGGCTCCTGGAGGCTGTAACCCGGGCCACCCGAGCTCTCCGAGAGGAGCTGGATGCCCTGCGGCACATGGAGCTTGTGGAGCTGGAGAGGCTCTCCAGGCCCGACCCCATCGGCGAGGCGGTGGACGCCGGGGGGGTGGCGAGCTTGCCAGCGGGGCTGGCGTCCCGGCTGGTGCGCATCCTGTGGCGCCGGGCGAGGGCTCGTGTGGAGGCTGCCTCGGCGCCGTCGGCGCCCGCTGGCGCTGGAGGCCGCCAGGGTGCGGCACAGGCGGAGCTGGGTCGGCGTCACGTGGAGGAGACCTTGCGTCTGCTCGCTCCTGGCGCCCCGACCCGCCTGGACCTGCCAGGGGGTGTGGCGGCCTACCTCCAGTACGACCAGCTCGTGCTGGCGCCCGCTGCGTTGCTCATGGACCCGGGCGACGTGGAGGTGACCTTGTCGGGGCCGGGGTTGTACACCCTGCCAGAGATTGGCGCCGTGCTGGAGGTGGGCCTGGTGGGGCCGAGCCCACCGGAGGGTGTGGCGCAGCCCTGGCCCCTGCTGCTCAGAAACTCGAGGCCAGGTGACCGGGTGGCCGATCGTCCAGGAGCCCGAAAGCTCGGCGATCTCCTCGTGGAACGCAAGGTGCATCGCTTTCACCGCCGGCGCCTGCCGCTGGTGCTCTATTGCGGGAAGATCCTGTGGGTTCCCGGCGTATGGCATGGCCAGGGCGCGGTCGTCGACCGCGAGGGGAGGCGGCTGCACCTCGATGAGCTGGGCGTCCGACTCCTCCTGCGGTCCTGGGCTCCCGGGCTCTTGGGGCCAGGCAGCGGGCTCCTCCTGGCCCGTTGAGAAACAAGCGGTTGACTTGGCAGGGTTAGGGCGCAAAATAGTCAAAGGCGAGGTCGAGAATCCGACAGATTCCCGGCAGATTTGGTATACTGATTTTCACAGGCCGCGGCGGTCACCCTTCTGGTTTCGCCGGCCATACAGAATAGGTATGTTGTGAAGCCCTCTCACAAGACGATACTTCTGTGGATCCTGCTCATCGGGATGTTCGTTCTGATCTACAACCTGATGAAGGGCTCCCCCTCCAGCGCAAAGAAGGTGCCCTTCTCGGAGTTCATGTCCGATGTGAACGAGCGTCCCCAGATCTTCGCCAAGGTGAAGATAAGAGGTAGCGAGATCACGGGGAAGTACAAGTCCGACGCCGGTGGCGACAAGAACAACCGGGAGTTCAAGACCTTTGGCATCGTGAGCTGGCAGCTCACGGAGAAGCTGGACAAGGGGCGCATCAAGTACAGCGTGGAGGAGAAGGAGGACTCCATCTGGCCCACCTTGCTCATCTCCTGGCTGCCCATGCTGGTGCTGTTTTTGATCTTCTTATTCGTGATCCGGCAGCTCCAGACCGGCGGCGGCAAGGCCATGAGCTTTGGCAAGTCCAAGGCGCGCCTGCTCAACGAGCAGCAGAACAAGGTCACCTTCAAGGACGTGGCCGGTATCGAGGAGGCCAAGGAGGAGGTCGAGGAGATCATCGCCTTCCTCAAGGACCCCAAGAAGTTCACCCGCCTCGGGGGGCGCATCCCCAAGGGGGTGCTCCTCATGGGCCCCCCTGGAACGGGCAAGACCCTCCTGGCCCGGGCCATCGCAGGGGAGGCGGGGGTCCCCTTCTTCTCCATCTCGGGCTCGGATTTCGTAGAGATGTTCGTGGGAGTGGGCGCGTCCAGGGTGCGCGACCTGTTCGAGCAAGGGAAGAAGCACGCCCCCTGCATCATCTTCATCGACGAGATCGACGCGGTTGGGCGCCACAGGGGAGCCGGCCTGGGCGGCGGGCACGATGAGCGAGAGCAGACCCTGAACCAGCTCCTGGTGGAGATGGACGGCTTCGAGTCCAACGAGGGGGTGATCCTCATCGCCGCGACCAATCGCCCCGATGTTCTGGATCCGGCCCTGCTCAGACCCGGGCGCTTCGACCGGCGGATCGTGGTGCCGCGTCCGGACATCCGCGGCCGCCGGGGCATCCTGGATGTGCACGCAAACAAGACACCCCTCGGACCGGACGTGGACCTGGAGACCATCGCCCGAGGCACGCCGGGCTTCTCCGGGGCGGATCTCGAGAACCTGGTGAACGAGGCCGCCCTGCGGGCTGCCCGCAAGGACAAGCCCTTCGTGGAGATGGCGGACTTCGAAGGGGCCAAGGACAAGGTGATCATGGGCGCCGAGCGGAGGTCCATGATCATCTCCGACAGCGACAAGGAGATCACCGCCTACCACGAGGCCGGGCACGCCCTCGTGGCGAAGCTCATCTCCGGGGAGAAGGACCCCATCCACAAGGTCACCATCATCCCGCGCGGGCCTGCCCTGGGGGCAACGGTGCAGCTCCCGGAGCAGGACCGGCTGAACCTGTCGAAGACCTATGCGTCCAACACCATCGCGATCCTGATGGGGGGGCGTCTTGCAGAGGAGCTGATATTCGACGGCCAGCAGACCACCGGTGCATCCAACGACCTGGAGAAGTCCACGGACTTCGCGCGCAAGATGGTGTGCGAGTGGGGCATGAGCGAGGAGATCGGTCCCCTGACGTACGGCAAGAAGGAGGAGGCCATCTTCCTGGGGCGTGAGGTCGCCCAGCACCAGGACTACAGCGAGCAGACCGCCCAGAAGATAGACGCGGAGGTCCGGCGCATCGTCATGGAGAGCTACGATCGCGCCAGGAAGCTGCTCCAGGAGAACATCCAGTCCCTCCACAAGGTAGCCAAGGCCCTCCTGGAGCACGAGACCTTGACCGGCCAGGAGGTGGAGGCCCTCGCAAAGGGGGGCAGCATCAAGCGCGAGGCGCTCACCCCCGTGTCCGGAGGAGGAAACAAGGACCGGGCCGAGAAGGAGGATCCCATGACGGGCTCCATCCTGACCCCCCAGCCCGTTGGAGAGAATAGCTGAGTTGGAGGAGGCCAGCGGCTCGGCGGGGGCGAGCTGCTGGCAGCCCAAGTAATTACCGACCGTATGCCGTGACCGCCAGATGAGCACGCCGAGCCCGTTGTCCTCGCCTGTCCATGCAGCCGCCGAGCCGCTGGCGCCGCTGCGGCTGGGGGAGAGGCTGCTGGACTGGTCGCGCCTCTATCTCATGGGCGTGCTGAACGTGACCCCGGACTCCTTCAGCGACGGGGGGCGCTACCTGGAGCCGTCGAGGGCGGTGGAGCAGGGGCTGGCCCTGGCTCGAGACGGCGCGTACCTGCTGGATGTGGGCGGAGAGTCCACCCGACCGGGTGCCGACCCGGTGGGCGTTGCCGAGGAGATATCCCGGGTCGTCCCGGTCGTGGAGGGGCTGGCGCAGACGACCGCCGTGCCCATCTCCGTGGACACCTACAAGGCAGAGGTCGCGGCGGCGGCCTGCGCGGCCGGGGCGACCCTCGTCAATGACGTCTCCGGGCTCACCATGGACCCGGAGCTCCCCGCTGCCGTGGCCGAGGCAGGGGCCGCCCTGGTGATAGGGCATATCCGCGGCACCCCCCGGACGATGCAGGAGGATGTCTCCTACAAGGACGTGCTGGCGGAGGTGGCTGATGCGCTGGAGGCTTCCCGGGAGCGGGCCCTCGCATCCGGCGTGGCCGCGGAGCGCATCCTGGTGGATCCCGGTGTGGGCTTTGGCAAGAGCGTCGCCGGCAACTTGACGCTCATGGGGGGTGCCGGGGCGCTCCGAGAGAGGCTGGGTTGCCCTGTCTTGCTCGGCCCCTCTCGCAAGTCCTTCATCGGAGCGATCACCGGCGCCGAGGTGTCTGGGCGTCTCCCGGGGACGCTGGCCGCCCTGGTGGCCGGGCGGATCTTCGGCGCGGACATGGTCCGGGTGCACGACGTGGTGGAGGCCCGGCAGGCAGCCCTGATCACCGATGCCCTGCTGGAGCGAGTCGGCCGGCACCCTGGTGGCGCCCAGCCTCCGGAGAGATCGGGATGACGGACCTCATCCAGGGGATATTCTCCAAGCTCACCACCCGCGGCTATGTCCTGGGCGCTCTGGATGTGCTCATCGTGGCCTACCTGATCTACCGGGTGCTCCTCATGATCCGGGGCACCAGGGCGGCTCAGATGATCGTCGGGCTGGTCATCATCGGGGTGGCCTACCTGGCCTCGGTGCGATTCGAGCTGGGGACCTTGGGCTGGCTCCTCGACAACTTCCTCAAGTACTTCATCATCTTGATCATAGTGGTGTTCCAGGATGACATTCGCAGGGGCCTCATGCGCATGGGCCGAAGGATGTTCTTGGCCCGCCGACAGCGGGAGGAGACCTACCTGGTGGAGGAGGTGGTGCGCGCCGTGGAGCGCATGGCAAGGCTCAGGACCGGCGCTCTCATCGTCTTTGAGCGGGTGGCCTCCCTGGACGAGTTCATCCAGCCGGGCACCGAGGTGGACTCGCGGGTGTCCAGGGAGCTGCTTTGGTCCATCTTCAGGGTGGACGCCGAGAACCCGGTGCACGATGGTGCGGTCATCATCCGCAACTTGCGAATTCACCAGGCGGGCGCGCTCTTGCCGCTGTCTCACGACACCGACCTGGAGCGGAGCATGGGCACCCGGCACCGGGCCGCTCTGGGGATCACGGAGGAGACGGACGCGGTGGCGGTCGTGGTCTCCGAGGAGCGGGGCTCCATCGCCATCTGCCACCTGGGCCAGGTGGCGACCAACGTGGACATCGACGCCCTCCGGGCGACGCTCCTGGATATCTTTCGCAAGCCCCGAAAGGGCATCGTGCGGGACGCGGTCAGCCGGAGGCTGGGCAAGGACAAGAAGAAGAGCCGCAAGAAGGTGGGCAAGAGCGTAATGGCCGCCACGGCCAAGGTCAGGGGGGAGCGTTGAGAGGGTTCCTGCGCAGGGCCTTTACGGAGCACATCCTGCTCAAGCTGCTCTCCCTTGGGCTGGCCATGGTGCTCTTTCTCATCGTGCGCGCCGAGAAAGACGCTGTTGCCACCGGGTACGTCATGGTGGAGTACAAGTACGACGCCACCAGGTGGGTGCTCACCTCCAGCCCGCCGAGGCAGCTCCGCATCAGCGTCCGGGGAACATGGTCCAAGGTCAACCGCTTCGACGACCGGGATCTGAAGCCCATCAAGATCAACGTGGAGGCCACGAAGAAGGAGCTCGTCGCCTTTACGCCGGACATGATCAGGCTGCCACATGGGCTGCGCGTCGTGGCCATCTCACCTCCCACAGCGGAGATCAAGGTGGACAGGCTCGTGGAGCGCAAGGTGCCCCTCACGCCCCGCGTGGTTGGCGAGGTGGCCAAGGGCTACTCCCTCCAAGGGCGTGCGGTCACCGCCCCTGCCACCGTGCTGCTCCGGGGGCCAAAGGGGGTGTTGGACAGGCTCACCAGGAGCGGTCTCTCCCTCTCGCCGGTGGACGTGACCAACGCCGAGGGCACGGTGGTGCGAAAGGTGGACGTGGTGAGCTCCCTCCCCGAGCACGTCAAGGCCCTCACCTCCCTGAAGGTTATCGTGCGCCAGGACGTGGTCGCCCTGTCGGGGCGCAGGACCCTGCCGGACGTGGCCGTGGAGCTCTACGGCGTGAAGTGGTCGGGCTACACTCCGTTGCTGGAGTTCCCCAGCGTCACGGTCGCCCTGAAGGGGCCTCGACCCGTGCTGGACCGTATCGATCCCAAGCTCCTTCGCCTGGTGCTGGATTTTACCAAGGAGAGCAAGAGGATGCCCCTGCCTCCGGCCTCCATGACCAAGGAGGCCAAGGCCTCCGACGTAAAAGGGCTCCCCACGGGGGCTGTGGTGCAGTTCGTGCGTCCCAAGAAGATCCCGGTGAAGTTCGTGAGGAAGGAGCCCCCCTCTCCCTGAGCTTTTGCCCGGAGAAAAAACCATGACAAGGTATGGAGGGGCCGATACACTGCCACGTGTTCACACTTGCATGTGATCACTCGCAACCCGGTACAGGGCATGCAACGTGCTCTCCCAAGGTCGGAGGCTGAAATGGGATTGACCGTCACTCTCAGATTGGGCGCTGCCGTGGCGCAGATCACTGAAACCAACCCTCGGATCCTCATAGGGCGAGACCGAACCATCTGCGGTCTGGCCACCGACGACACGAGCTGCTCTCGCCGCCACGCCGAGGTATTCATTCAGGGAGGGCAGGTGTTCATTCGCGACATGGGCTCCTCCAACGGCACCTGGGTGGACGGCGCGCCCGTGACCCAGCAGGCGGTGCAACTTCTCCCGGGGAAGCAGATCTATGTGGGTCACCTGGCCCTGGGAGCGGAGATCTCCGGGGGCGCCGATGCTGGCGCCACCGTCATGGGTGAGATGCCGCCCGAGCTCAAGGCCATGATGCAGAGGCGCTTCGAGGAGGCCAAGGCCCAGGGCTTTGGCGCGGCGCCTGCCGCAGCGCCCGCGGCGCCAGCCTACCAGATGCCCACCTTCCAGCCCGGGCCAGCGTCCGCCGCTCCCGCCGCTCCCGCCGCGCCCGCCGCGCCCGCCGCGCCAGAGTCGCAGGACATCGGCGTGGGAGGCGCCGAGGCTCCGGTCCCCGCGGACATGGCCTACAGGCGGCAGGGCTCCAACTCCAACGGCGTCCTGCTCATCGCCCTGCCCGGGGACACCTTCCAAAATGACAGCATGTGCGAGGGGTACCTGGAGTACACGGCCATGGACGACGAGGTGGTGGCTTCCATCACCATCGAGCTGGTGGAGTGCCACAAGAAGGGCCCCAAGAAGGGTCACGTGTGGGACCGGATGCTCGTGCGCCAGGGGCCATGGAAGTCTCGCAAGGGGGATGTGCTTCCAATGCCCTTCAAGCTGCGAATCCCCCCTGGCACCTCGGTCACCGGCCGGGACGTCCACTGGGAGCTGCGAGGCTACGTGGACATTAGCTGGGCCTTCGACGTGGAGGCCGTCAGCCCCATCATGATGCGCAACATCGACATCGAGCACATCCGCGACGCTCTCGGAGCTCTGGACTATCGCATCGTGGAGCTGGATCCCAAGCCCCTGGGCCAGCACTTCATCGGCAAGTTCCAGCCACCTGCGCAGCTCCGCAAGCAGATCGGGATCAACAACATCAACCTGGAGGTGGAGTATCTGGGCTCGAACCTCCAGGTCAAGTTCGAGGTGGAGAAGTCCAGCTTCTTCAAGTTCGACAAGAGCACCGAGTTCACCTTCGACCTCGCCCGCCTGAGGGCCGCCCCCCTGGCGGAGCTGTCGGCTCATTTCAAGCGTCACATCGACGCGCTCATGGCCTGATCCGGCGCGCCTGGAGCCTGCTGTCTCCCTGGTCCGGTCGAGATGGCTGGATCGGAGGTGGTGTGACGTGTTACTCCCGTGGCATGTCCAGATCGCGCATCTACACTCGTACCGGTGATGGGGGGACCACCTCCCTGGTGGATGGCAGCAGAGCCTCCAAGAGCTCCGCCCGGGTGGAGGCCTACGGCGCCGTGGACGAGGCCAACTGCTGGGTGGGGTACGCCCTGGCGAAGGTGCACAGGCAGGAGGGAGACTCGGTGCTGCGGGAGCCGCTCGTCTTCTTGCAGCACCGGCTCTACAACTGCTCGTCCAACCTGGCGGTGCCTCCGCGGTCGGCTCTGGCCCCCACGGAGATCGCCCCAGGGGACGTGGAGTACCTGGAGGCGGTCATCGACCGCCTGGAGCGGGCGAGCGGCCCCATGACCTGCTTCGTGCTCCCCGGCGGGGTGGAGCTGGCGAGCATCCTGCACGTGGCCCGCACGGTCTGCCGCAGGGCCGAGCGGAGGATCACTGCGCTCGCGGCCGCAGATGAGGTGGACCCGCTGGTGCTCATGTTCCTCAACCGCGCGTCCGATCTCCTCTTCGCGGCCGCCCGCCACGCCAACGCCACGCTCGGCGACGGGGACGTGCCCTGGGACAAGGACCTGCCCGTGCCCCCATGACCCGCGCGCCGGGCGGCGCCTGCCGCCGGCGCCCACTGGAGACCACCGACGGACCCCAATGCCCACGCGCAACGACACCCCGGTCATGAGGCAGTTTCTCGCCGCCAAGGCGGAGCACCCCGACGCCATCCTCTTCTTCCGGCTCGGAGACTTCTACGAGATGTTCTTCGAGGACGCGGTGCTGGCATCCCAGGCGCTGGACCTGGTGCTCACAACCCGGGACAAGAACAAGCCGAACCCGGTGCCCATGTGTGGGGTGCCCCACCACGCCATGCGTGGCTACGTGGCGAGGCTGGTGGAGCAGGGCCACAAGGTGGCCATCTGCGAGCAGGTGGAGGACCCCAGGAAGGTCAAGGGCATCGTCAAGCGGGAGGTCACCGAGGTTGTGACCCCAGGGGTCATCCTCGACACCACCCAGCTCAGGGCCAAGGAGCCCAACTTCCTGCTCGCCCTCTGCGGTGGCGCCGAGGGGGATGAGCCCGCGGTGGGCCTCGCCTACCTGGACGCCTCCACCGGGGAGTTCCTGGCCACCGAGCTGGCCTCTGGCGAGGCGCTCTCCGATGAGCTGGCCCGGATCCGCCCCAGCCAGGTGCTGCTACCCCCCGGGGAGGAGGCGCCCCTCCTGGGCGAAGTGACCGCTCTGGCTCAGCTCCCCACGGAGACGGCCCCGGAGGGGACCTTCAGCGAGCCAGAGGCCGACGGGGAGCTCCTGCGACAGGCTGCCGAGGCGGACTGGGCATGGCTAGACTCCGCCCCCCGAGCCCGGCGGGCCTGTGCAGCGGTCGTGCGCTACCTCCAGGCCATCTTCCCCAGGCGAGGCCTGCCGCCCTTCCGGATCGTCGCCTACTCCCCGGGTGCCTACCAGGTGCTGGACGAGGCAACCATCGCCAACCTGGAGATCTTCGAGACCCTCATGGAGCGCCGGCGCAAGGGATCTCTGCTGGGGGTGATGGACCACACGGTGACCCCCATGGGAGGTCGGCTGCTGCACCGCAGCCTGGCCTTCCCCCTCTGCCGCCTGGAGGAGATCCACAGGCGCCAGGAGGCGGTGGAGTACCTGATGGACCACGCCCAGACCCGCAGCCGGCTGCGAGAGCTGCTGCGAGGGCTTTACGACCTGGAGCGGCTCAACCGCCGGGTGGTGTGCATGCTGGCCACTCCGAGGGACCTGGGGCAGCTCATGCACTCGCTCCTGGCTCTGCCCGAGCTGGTGGGGCTCCTGGAGGCCTCGGCGGACGGAGTGCTGGAGGAGCTTCCAGAGCTGCTGCGCCCCCCAGAGGACCTGCTCGCGGACCTGGCCCGGCGCCTCGCCGCCACCCTGGTGGATGATCCCCCGGTGGGACACAGGGAGGGAGGGATAATCCGGCCCGGCTTCTCCGTGGAGCTGGATGAGCTGGTGGCCACGAGCTCAGGGGGCAAGGAGCAGATTCTCGCCATGGAGAGGCGGGAGCGGGAGCGCACGGGCATTTCCAAGCTGCGCATCAAGTACAACAAGGTCTTCGGTTACACCATAGAGGTCTCTCGGGCAAAGGCATCTGAGGTGCCGGATGACTACGTCCGAAAGCAGACGCTGGTAAACGTTGAGCGCTTCATCACACCGGAGCTGTCGGAGCACGAGGCAAAGGTGCTGGGCGCCGAGGAGAGGCGGGTGGACCTGGAGGAGCGGCTCTTCCTGGAGCTGCGGGAGGAGGTCTCCCTGGCCGAGGAGCGCATAGGTCGCCTGGCCGAGCGCCTGGCCCACATCGACCTTCTGACAGGCTTCGCCGAGGTGAGCGCCCGGCACGACTACTGCCGGCCCCTGGTGGACGAAGGGGACAGGTTGGTGATCCGTGAAGGGCGGCACCCGGTTGTCGAACGTATCGTGGACCACGGGCGCTTTGTCCCCAACAGCGTGAGCCTCTCCACCGAGGACGAGCAGCTCGTCATCGTCACCGGGCCCAACATGGCGGGCAAGTCCACGATCATCCGGCAGGTGGCGCTCATCACGCTGATGGCGCACACCGGCTGCTTCGTGCCGGCGCGAAGCGCCCAGGTGGGGCTAGTGGATCGCATCTTCACGAGGGTGGGAGCCTCGGACAACCTGGCTCGCGGGCAGTCCACTTTCATGGTGGAGATGCGCGAGACGGCCCATATCCTCAGAAACGCCACTCGCCGCAGCCTCATCGTGCTCGATGAGATCGGCCGCGGCACGTCTACATACGACGGCGTGTCCATTGCCTGGGCGGTGGGCGAGTACCTGCACGACCGGATCCGCGCCAAGACCCTCTTCGCAACGCATTTCCACGAGCTGTGCGGCCTGGCAGATGTCAAGCCGCGGGTGCGAAATCGCTCCGTGGCCGTGCGTGAGCACCAGGGGGAGGTGGTCTTTTTGCACAAGCTCGAAAGGGGCGGCAGCAGCCGTTCACACGGCATCGGGGTGGGGAAGCTGGCCGGGCTGCCGCACGAGGTGGTGGAGCGGGCCCGCCAGATCCTCGGCCACCTGGAGCGCGGGGGCTCTGGCGGACTCGCCGACGGGGCCGGGCTGCCCCTCATGGCGCCCCAGCTCTCTCTCTTTGGCGAGCTCGCGCCCCTGGCCCATGGGTCCGAGGCGCCCGTGGCAGAGCCATCTCGAGAGCTCACCGCCGAGCTCGCCACCCACAGGGAGCTCCTGGCCAGGCTCCGCTCCATCGACCCGGACGACCTGACGCCTCGCCAGGCTCAGCAGGTCATCTACGAGCTGCTCGCAAGCCTCGAGCCGGATCGAGAGGACCCGGGCTCTGACCAGGGGCCCGGGTGAATCGGAGCGCCGGTGTCAGAATCTCTCCACAGCCCCATGTGAACCCCAGTTCACGGCGGCGCCATCTCCTGGCCCCTTGGTGAGACATGGAGCCCGCTGCCCAGGGGGCGGGCGCCTGGCCAATGTGAACGATTGTGGCGTAATTGCGTAACATTGTGCTCGTTGCCGAGGAGCCCCGGCAAGCCTTTGGGGATCTTGGCGTACAACAACCTGTGCTGGCATGGCTGTTGCTATGCTACTGTGCTGCACGGAAACCAACCCCGGGGCGCATTCCCCGGCGAAAGGAACTGCCACATGAGAAAGAACCTGCTGAGAGTCGGACTGATCCTGGGCGTGCTCCTCGCGGCCACCCTGGGGCTGGGCGGTTGCTACGTGTCGGAAGGCCCGGTGAGGGTGGCCGCTGCTCCGGCCCAGGCGGACGTGGCCACCAGCTACTACACGCCCATGTACTACCAGGGCTACGTGGTGTACTACAACGCGGCGGGGCTGCCCTACTACTACCTGAACGGGCGCACCATCTACATCCCCAGCAGCTACGCGTACTACAACCGCTACCTGTACCACTGGCGGCGCTATCGTCCCTACTACTACCGCTGGTACCGCGCTCGCGGCTATCGCTATCGCGCCTGGCGTCGCCGGGGCTGGCGCCGCGGCTACTATCGACACGGCTATCGCCGGGCTGGCTACGGCGTTCGCGGCTACCGCGGGCGTGGGCGCTATCGGCAGGGGCGCGCCTACCGACGCGGCATGGGGCCGGGACGCGGGCTCCGCAGGCTTCCCAACAGCCGTGGTCTGCGGCGCCGGGGCGCCAACAACCGCCGTGGTGTGGGACGCCGGGGCGTGAGACGCGGCGGCAGGGCACGTGGTGTGCGCAGGGGCGGTCGCCGCGGGGCCGGTCGCCGCGGGGGCGGTCGCCGCGGGCATCGGTAGACAATCGGCCAGCGGGGAGCCTGCTCCCCGCCGCCGATCCCCAGCCTCCAGCCTCCAGCCTCCAGCCTCCAGCCTCCAGCCTCCAGCCTCCAGCCTCCAGCCTCCAGCCTCCAGCCTCCAGCCTCCAGCCTCCAGCCCAATGGCCTTAGCAGCGCGTTGCGGGCATAATACGCCTGATGAAGCCACCGCTGCATACCATCTGCCTCCCCCTGGGTCTCGCGACGCTGCTGGCCTGCTGTGGTGACCAGGCGCCGGCAGGGGAGTGTGAGCCCGGCAGGGTCTACTGCGACGGAGAGGTGGCGCGGCTGTGCGGGAGCCATGGAGCCTCCTACCGCGAGCAGGACTGTGCGGAGACGAACCAGGTGTGCCATCCGGGGGTGGGCTGTCTCGACTGCCACCCGGGTGGTCTGCTGTGCGCGGGCGACGACGTGGTGGTCTGCGGTGACGATGGTGCGACCATCTCCCCGGTGGCATCCTGCAGGGTCACCGAGGGGGAGGCGTGCTACCTGGGCAACTGCATCCAGGCCTGCGACAAGTCCATGGCGGACCGCAGCTACGTGGGCTGTGAGTACTGGGCGGTGGACCTGGACAACGCCAGGATAAGCTCCGTGGAGAACGCGGCTGCCCAGCAGTTTGCGGTGGTGCTCTCCAACGTCTCCCAGATGCCGGCCCGGGTGGTGGTGGAGCGCAACATGGCCCCACCCGGATGGCCCCTGGAGCTGGAGACGGTCATGGAGGTGACCGTCTTCCCACAGGGGCTGGAGGTGATCGCGCTCCCCGCACGTGAGGTGGATGGCTCCCCTGAGGGGATGTTCGACGCCGGGGGTCACAGCGCTCTCTCCTCCAGGGCCTACAGGATTACCAGCAACGTGCCCCTCGTGGCGTACCAGTTCAACCCCCTGGAGAACGTGGATGTCTTCTCCAACGACGCATCCCTGCTCATCCCCACCTCGGCCATCGACCGCGAGTACCTGGTGATGGGCTGGCCCCAGACCATCGCGGACACGGACGACCCGGCCACCGATTTTCACCGCAACCTGCGCGCCTTCTTGACAGTGGTGGGGGTGGAGCCCGGCACAGACGTCACCGTCACCGTTACAACGGACGTGGTGGGCTCAGAGGACGTTCCCGCCATGTCCGCGGGAGAGACCCGCACCTTCAACCTGGGACCCTTCGACGTGCTCAACCTGGAGACCGGCGACTACGGAGCCGACTTCACGGGCTCGGTGGTGGTGGCAGACAGGGACGTGGTCGTGTTCTCCGGCAGCGAGGCGTCGGACGTGCCCCACGTGCCGGACCTCTCCACCCGCCGCTGCTGCGCCGACCACCTGGAGCACCAGCTCTTTCCCCTCTCCTCGGCGGGTCGCCACTTCGTGGCAGCGCGCACGCCTCCGCGAACACCGGCGGTGTTCGCCGCGGGTGGCGACGTGAGCGTTGTCGAGGAGCCGGAGTACTTCCGGATCCTGGCCACGGAGGACGACACCCTCGTGGTCACCTCTCTGGAGCCGCCGGACGACCGCATCTCCCTGGACGCCGGGGAGCATGTCACCCTGGAGGTGTGGTGCGACACAAAGATAGAGGCCACCCGCCCCATCTTCGTGGGGCAGTTCACCGCCAGCCAGGCCACCACCGGGCTGGATCTGCAGATCCCCGGAGGGGATCCCTCCTTCATCATGGTGCCCCCGGTGGAGCAGTGGCGCAGCAGCTACGTTTTTCTCACCCCCAACAAGTACGCCTTCGACTTCGTGGTGATCGTGGCTCCACCCGGGGCAGGGGTGCTCCTGGACATGCTCCCCTTGCCGACCCACTGTGACACGGCCAGCGCTGTGTGCGGGGTGTCGGCGGATCCCACCGCCTACACCATCTACCGGTGCCAGCTCAGCTTCCCCATTGTGGACACGAGCTTGCCCTACCCGGAGAACGTGCAGCCTGGGGTGCAGGACGACGGCTACCACGTGCTCACCGCCGATGTGCCCGTTGGGCTCATCGTCTACGGCTTCGACTCCCACGTCTCATACGGCTACGCGGGAGGGCTGGACCTGCGGCTGATAAATGTGAAGTAGAGCCCGGGGGCGCGCGCCCTCATCGGCCCAGCTTCAGTCGCGCGCCCATCACCAGGCGCTCGCCAGATGCGTCCCGGCCGGACCAGGCCAGGACCAGGTACCTGGCCCCTTTGGGCAGGGCGCCCAGGCTCGCCGAGAAGAGGGTGGCGCCCGGGCGCAGGCCGGCTGGGGTGCGGGATCGGCGGAGCACCACCCGGCGCCCCCTGGGGCCCTCCCACAGCAGGGTTGCCTTGCCGCGGCCAAGGCCGACGCCGCTGAGCTGGGCGATCAGCTTGTTGCCCTTGCGGCGCATGGAGATGCGCCCGCGCAGCAGAAAGGCCAGGAGCCCGGCGGAGTAGCGCACCGCCAGGGGGACGAGCCTGGTGGCGGAGGAGCGGTAGCAGCGGTCGTCCAGGGTGACCTGGAGGTGCCCACCGGGGGCGATGCGGTAGGCGAACAGGTAGGGGTTGCTGCGAGTCGAGTAGTACAGGCCGGCCCCTCCAGCCGCTGAAAGGCGCAGGGTGCTCACCCGGGGGTAGGGGAACGGTGCGCGCTTGCGGAGAGCAGCCAGGATTCCGGTCATGGTCATCCTGGGGGTCAGGCGCATCTGGGGGGGCAGCGAGCCCAGCGAGAAGTGGCCCCGTTGGGTTCGCTGGGCCAGCCCGGTGGATCGGCCATTGCGAAAGTAGTCATCGAAGTGGGAGAAGCGCGGAGGTTTCCCGGTGACCTTGGGGATCCCGGCGCGGCCATAGCGCCTCCTCACGAGGGACTCGTAGGCGCTGGCCCTGTCCAGCTCGATGTTGCTCCTTCGGGCCAGGTAGGTGCGCGCGAAGTCGTTTCGCACGTGGGCTGGCACGGCCATGTCCTGCAGCAGGTGCAGGAGGGCACCAGCGGTGAGCAGGGCCATGGCCAGGTGGTGGCGCCGCGCCGCGAGGGTGGGGGCGGTCAAGGCCGCGAACCGGTGGCGCCAGTGCTGGGGGAGGCTCAGGCCGTTGTGTGCGTAGCGGGCCCAGCGCAGGGCGCTCTTGCCCCGGAGATTGAAGTTGCTCCCGGTGATGATTCCGCCAAAGCTCCCGCCACCGTCCAGGGAGTCCAGGATGCGCAGGCGCAGCGACATGCCCCAGCGCCCGGAGGAGTTGCGGAGGCCCTTGCCGGTTCGTGGATCCAGGAAGTGGTGGCGGCCCCGGGAGAAGGGGATCTCCTCGATCACAGAGCCAGCCGCAAGCCACGCGAGGGCGCGAGCGTAACCCCGGGAGTCGGGCTTGTATCCCTTCAAAGGATCCAGGGCTCCCAGGGCGTCCCTGAGATCCAGCCGATGCAGGTATGGAACCATGTCGAGGTGGAGGCGTACCGGCTCGAACACGCCGAGGGGGAGCCCATGCACCGAGGTCAAGTATCCATGCAGGAGGTTGCCATTGAGGGCGGCTCTCTCGGTCATCCCGGCGTGGGTGGACGCGGGCTCATAGGCCCGCACCGGGCTCGAGAGCAGCAGGATGGCCAGGGCGAGCGGCCAGCACAGGGCGGGACTGCGCTGCGTGTTGCCCCCAAGACCGAGCCTGCGAGAGCCGGGCGCAAAGGGAAAAAGCTTGACTGTCATCTCAGCACCGGGTTTCTCGGCCGCACGGGCTGGAAGGGGTTGACCGGGCGTGGCTCCAGCCCGGGCAAGGGCTTGGAGCTCTCGTCGAGCTGGTCCAGGCGGTCATGCAGGGCGCGGGCGAGGGAGAGGAGCTTCGCCGGGGTCTTGCACAGGGACCAGCCGCAGGTGAGCGCGACGACCACGCCGCGTTTCTTCACGAACCAGACCAGGGCGCCGATCTTCTTGTTGCGGGAGCGGAAGCTGCGGTCTCCCAGCTCGTCCTTTGGTTGAGCGTTGGGGTAGGCCTTCAGTAGCTTGCTGTAGTGGTGCTCCGCCCCCTTGGCGCCCAGGCGCCAGACCCGATAGGCCGCGTCGAATGCCTGGCTCTTGCCGGTGGCGCGGAAGTGGCGGCTGTCGTACCGGGCCGAGCGGGGGATGTCGGCGAGGCGTCCCACCGTGAAGCCACCGTCGTAGCCGGTTATCTCCTCTATGTCGTCTTCGTCCAGCAGCGCCGAAATGTCCAGCAGGTCGCCGGACTCGTTGGCGTCGCCACCAGTGGACCCGCTCGAGCTGGAGAGTGGGCTCATGGGGCGGCCCTCGATCTGAGCCACCGCAGCGTGCACCTCCCAGGCGCAGGCCCTTCGGAGGGCGCCCCCGCCACCCACGAAACGGAGGTGGTCCACGTGGGAGAGGTCGGGGTTCCAGCGCTCCAGGCCAACTCTGTTTCCTAGCTGGACGAAGTCGAAGCGGCGCTCATCCCCAGGGAAGATGCGGTCGCTCCTGTAGGCGACGTAGCCCCGCTTGTAAACCACGAGCCGAAAGCTGGCCACGGCGCGGGTGGCCCCGCCAGGGAGGCTGTCGGGTGGCGGGATCTGGTAGCGGCCGTCCGTGTTGGTGCGCGTGACGTACACCTTGGCGCCTCCTGGTACCACGAACCCCACCCCACGAACCAGCTCCCAGGATGCGTAGACTAGCGCACCGGAGATGGGCTTGCCGCTGCCGCTGTCGAGCACTCGCCCTGTGTACGGGCCCAGGAGGTCTCCCTTGAGCACCGTGTCCGAGTGTCTGGCAAACTCCGCCTGGTACACGAAGGGTGCGCACCCGGCGAAGCAAAGCCCCAGCGCCAGGACCGTCGGCAGAGCCGGTGAAGTGGGAGTAGCCCGGGCGCAAGAGGAGGCCAGGGCCCGGCGTGCGGCCTCGGCTCGGGCGTTGCGGAAGGCCAAAATGGAGCGAGTGCGTGACATTCTTGGTATTTTCATTGACTTGGAGCCGACGGAATCTATTATCCTAACGTCTTGAGCTTGTAAATGTTTTTCGCGGCTTTTCATACCACAGCTTGGACCCCATGAAGAGGAAAAGCGATGCCCCGTTGCGGTAACTGCGGCCGAAACAACCCAGGCATTGCAGCCTTTTGCCAGGACTGTGGGACCAGCCTCGCCGCCACACCAGGGGCGGAGCCAGGGAGCGGTCCTGCACAGCGGCCCGGCGATCAGGGAGCCTCCCCTCCCGCAGCAGTGTCATTGTCCAAGGGAGAAGGCGGTTCCGGCCCTGCTCCCTCCGAGCTCGAGGAGATAGCGTGTGCGGCCTGTGCTGCCCTGAACCCAGCGGACATGGTCTTCTGTCGGCAGTGCGGCGCCCATCTCTTCGACGGAGAGGAGCCCGAGGTGGGCCCCTCCATGCCCTGCCCGAGCTGTGGGCGAGCCACACCCTCCGGCTTCAACTTTTGCCAGCACTGCGGATCCAGGCTCGATCCTGCTGCCATGTCGCCCGCGGCAGCCCCTCCCACCCCCCCATCGGGGATCCCGGTCTCCACGGATGCCGAGCCGGTCCGAGCCGCTCCAACGAGGCGGCTCTCTCGCAAGGGCGCGCGTCGGACCCCCGGCATGGGCGTGGCCCCGGTGGTCGAGCCGGCCCGGGCGAGATCGCCGGTGGCCCACGGTGTCTCCAGCAGCGGCGCCGTCCCCCGGACGCCAGCTCCGCCCGTGTTGACCTCTGCCGGCTTCAAGGGCGGGAGCGGGGCCCCAACACCAATGGGCGCTCCCAGCGCTGTGGCCGGGGTCATTGCCCGGCAAGAGGCCGCCCCGCGCCAGATGTCCATCGAGGGAACCAGCGAGAGTGCTCCATTCAGGCTGGTCAGCGTCAACCGGGATGGCTCAGACGGTGTCGCCTTCCCCGTGGTCGGCGAGCGGCTGGACATCGGCCGCTCCACCGGCACGCTCCTTTTCGAGGACGACGGCTACCTGAGTGATCGGCACGTGCGGCTGGAGCGACGGCAGGGCGGCTACCACCTGGTGGATCTGGACAGCCTAAATGGCGTCTACGTGCGGATCCGCGAGAAAGAAGAGATCCTGGACGCCACCCGCCTCCTGGTGGGCATGGAGGTGCTGCGCTTCGAGCTCATCTCCGAGAGCGAGCGGGATCCGGCGCCGGCCATGGAGCACGGGGTGCTCGTGTTCGGCACCCCCCCGAAGCTGCCCTGGGCCCGCCTTCGGCAGGTCACCACCGCTGGAATCTGCCGGGACGTGTATCACCTGTACAGGTCCGAGGTCGTCCTGGGGAGGGAGTCGGGGGACATCGTCTTCTCCGATGACGACTTCATGTCCAGGGTGCACGCCGCCATTCGCAACGAGAACGGCAGGGCCTGGCTCGTGGATCTCAACAGCTCCAACGGGACCTACATCCAGGTGCAGGGTGAGCGGCTGCTCAGGCCGGGTGACTTCATTCGGCTCGGGGATCAGCTCCTGCGATACGAATCGGCCTGACCGCTCCAGCCCGTGGTTCGCCCGCGATTGCGCGATTGTGCGCGATTGGGGGCACCGGGGCACCCCTCCGGGGTTGATTCTCCGCAACTTGGCAATTGGGGGCACAGACAGGCACGGAAACGTCCCAAAGTTCATGGCGGAGCTAAACAAGCTCGTCGCAAAGTGCGTCAACGCATCCCTGGGGCGGTGGGAGAACCTCTGGGCCACCGAGCAGCCAAGCCTCGTCAGGCTCGAAGGCCCAGAGGACGTTATGCGAGCGATGGTATACACCTACACCAACCCGGTCAGCTCCTACCTCGTCAAACGCAGCATCCACTGGCCCGGCCTGCGCTCAGACCCTGCCGACCTCCTCGAGGGGACCATGGAGGCCACCCGTCCGGACGTCTTCTTTCGGTCCGAGGGCTCCACGCCCAACGCACTGTCCCTCGACATCTGTATCCCCGACTGCTTCTCCACCATGGGGGAAGCCGACGTCGAGATCATCGTCCAGCGTGCGCGCGAAAAGTACCCCGACGCCAATCCGCGAATCATTAGCGACAACGGCCCGCAGTTCATCGCACGAGACTTCAAGAGCTTCATCATGCTTGCTGGGATGACCCACGTACGAACAGCGCCCTACTACCCGCAGTCCAACGGCAGAATCGAGGCATTTCACAAGACGTTGAAGGTGACCACCATTCGCCCGGCAGCACCCTCATCCTTCGAAGAAGCGCAGCGCGTGGTTACCTCCTTCATTGACTATTACAACAACGACGGCAACAACCAAGTCACGTTTACGCTGAACCAAAACAGGCCTCGCACGCCTGGCGCACCGAGACAGATGCGGAGAGAATTAGTGACGAGACAGTCGTGGTTCGATGGCGGGACGGTCGCGCTGGCCTGCCTGAACGGCTACAGACGTTCAAGCAGCGTCCATGCATCGAGGGCAGATTCGGTCAGGATAACATGGTCCTCAAAGGTCTTGGCCTTCTCGAATTCGCGGTCATTGCGCCTCGAGGGGGTTCAGGGCCGCGGGAGGAACAACATCCGATCGAAGGAGTGGCTGTGCGAGCCGAACAGATGGGGTTCCACGCAGGTGTCGAGCCGTCGACAGCGGCGAGCAACCCAGGCGCGGCGCTGGCGCAGCTTCGGGAAGCGGTCGCGGTAGTGAACGCTCAGGTGGGCGACGATGATCGTGCCTCCCTTGAACCGATAGGTGCGCAGAAAATGTGCGCGATATTGCTTCAGGACCTCCTCCCGGCTCCACTCCATGTCTCGTGCGAAGTCGAAGTCCCGGGGGAGTGCTAGTGAGAATCGGGTGACTGGCTTGCGGGCTAGTCGAACGGCGAGCGTAACCAAGCCGGGTTTCCGAATCATCCGAAGCGGGCCGCAGAGATTCAGCTTCGAGCAAGCGCGTGCGCGCGGTGGCCGCATGGGGACAAAGCCCCCCAGCCTCTTGGCTTTCTTGAGCGCGGCCCGCGTGACGTAGGCGATGTCTCGCTCCCAGTGTTTATCATCGATCCAGTAGAAGCCCACGCGCAGGCTCTTCACGGTCCGATTTCCCGCCTTGTCGTAGGTCCGCAGCCAGGCTTCCAACCGCCAGACGCGCCGCTGGGCCACCCCGAAGGAGCGCGTCCCGTGCAGCTCCAGCACCACCACGCGCCCCCTGGCCACGCCCAGGGGGATCTGGCGAATGCTCTCCGCGCTGACACACGCCTGCGCCCGCTCGCACACCACGACGTAGCCCGCCACCATAAGAAGCAGCACGGCGGGCAGAACAACTCCCCACAGTTTTCTCCGGAACATGTCCTCCAGGATAGCCCTAGCATCGCGGTCCTGCAAGGAGATCTGGAGCCACAGCGCCTCACCAATCCCGGATTCGTTGTGCTATCCTGGCGTTCGAAAGGATCTTTTTCATGCTTTGTAATCCATGCTACGCGCGACTATGGCGCGCGCGGGCGCTAGATGTGCTCGCGACGTTGGCCCTGGGCCTGGCGGCCTGTCCAACTCCCGCCGAACCGACGCGAAAGCCTGCGCCCACCCGGCCCCGCTTGCAGTGCGCCCCGGACCCTGGCGCCCTCGCACGCGCCCTCGCGGATCGCAAGGCCCACCGGTTCGAGCGTGCGGTGGAGCAGCTCGCGACGGAGTATCGCCGCTGCCCGGCCCCGGCTACCGGGAAACGGCTGGTGTCCCTGCTGGCTCGTCTCACCTTGGCTGCGCGGCGATCCGGGCAGCTCCGAAGGACCGCGCTGCTTGTCGCGGTGGCCGCCCGGCTCGAGCCCGATCCGCGCCGCCACGCCGCTTCCGCCAACGCGAGACGAGCCCAACGGCGGCGCGCCCCGGTGCGACTGCAGCCGCGTCCGCTGTACCGCACGGGGCTCCGGATCGCGCCCGATGACCTCGCGGCTCCCCACGTCGCCCTCGGGCCCAAGACCACCTGGGCAGCGCTCTCCCTGTCCACGGGCGCGTACCTGTGGCACCTGCCCACAGGACGTCTGCACTGCGCCATGCTGCATGCGAAGAACAACGATACGAACGGGCTCACCTTTTCCATGGATGGGAAACGACTGCTCGTTTCAAGCTCGAAGGGCGTAAAATCCTGGAGCATCGCCACCTGCGAGCAACCTCGGCTGGTCACGAAGCTGGATCTGGAGAGGATGGTCACCGGAGCGAACGGGACCCTGGTGGCCCGCACCAGATTCTCCGAGCCTTCGTATCTGTGGATCCGCACGCCGAAGGGCAAGGTCATCAAGCGAAAACGAAGAATCGGCGTTCAGAAGACTCGCCTGCGGAACGGCGGGACCGGTGAGGTCGAAGGAAGGCTCGGCGAGGGGCCCCTGGCGATCTCACCCCGGGGAAGGTGGATCGCCGTGGCGGTAAACGACTACTTCGACAAAGCGCCCGCGATCTGGCTGCTCGACGCCAGCTCAGGTCGGACGCGACGAAAAATCCGCATCACACAGGGTTCGAGGATATTTGCGGTGGCCTTCGACCCTAGGGGTCGGAAGGTCGCCGCCTGGCACGGTCATCCCTACCGTGGGGGTGGCCCCAGCCCATCCGTGACCCAGTGGGACGTGGCCACCGGCCGGAAGCGGGCCTCCTTCCGCACGCCTCGCACGTTTCCCGCGGGGATCAAGTACCTGCCGTCTGGTCGACTGATCGCCGTGGGCCGATTCGGCGGTCTGAAGATCTGGGACATCACCGGACGCAAGCTGCTCCGGTCGGTCCCCTATTGTGTGGGTTGCGAGCGGCGCTATCGGGGGCTGTGGCCCGTGGCGTTCAGCAAGGATGGCTCTCGGCTCATGACGAGCGGAACGCGAGAGGCCGTGATCCTCGATCCGCTGACCGGACGCATCCTGTCACGCGCGCTACGCGTGTTGCCCCGGATCGGAGCGATCGAGACGACCCCCGGGGATACGCTGCTCGTTGCCCGCGACGAGCACCTGGGCTCCTGGGATCTCAGAAGCGGTCGGTACCAGCACCGGTGGCGCCTCAAGAACAGGGTCACCCGGCTCGCGCCCCTCCTCGGGGGAAAGGCGATAGCGACCTTCGAGGCCGACAAGGTGGTCGTGAGAGACGCGTCCACGGGCGCCCTGCGCTACGCGGTGGCCGCGCGCCCCTGCCGCGGGTCGCCCCAGCGCGTTCTGCACAGCGACAACCGCGGAGCGCTGCTGGCCGTCACCGAGCGCCACCAGGTGCGGATCCATGACGCCGCCACCGGCCGCCTGCGTCTTCGGCTCGCCTTTCGGCGCTGCGTGGATGACCTGCAGGTCTCTCCCACTGGCAAGGAGATCGCCGTGGCGGCGGGCGCGCTCCATCGCTACGCCCTCCCCACTGGCAAGCTCCTGTGGAGCCATCGCCTCAAGGGGAGGCACGTTGTCGAGGAGCTCGCCTACACCGCCGACGGACGAGCGCTAGTAGCGCTGGTCTACATCTCGTCTGACGAGCAGGAGCTGCGTCTGATTCCCCTAAGGCGCGGTGGCATCCGCCGGAGGAAGCTCCAGAACGCTCATCTGACACCTGTTGGCCAACGCCTCCTCGCGGTGCTCGCATCTCAGAAAAATGCCCAACTCCTCGATGTCCTGCGTGGAAAGCAACTGGGGAGCCTCGGGGGCGGCAAGCTGGCCGGCTATCGGATCAAGCGGCGGTTCGCGGGAGGGCGGGGGCGAAAGCTCCTGGCCCTCGCTACCGCGGCCGGCACCGTGAGGTTGTGGAGCACCGCGTCCCGCCGGCTGCTGGCGTCGCTGCTGTCGGAGCCCCAGGGAGGTTGGGTGGTGCTGACCCCCGACGGGTACGTGGACTACAACAAGCAGGGCCGGGCCCTGCTCCATGTGCTGCGGGGCAACCGGGTGTACCGCACCTACCCAGGCTGGAGCGACCACCACGTCCCCGGGCTGCTGCGGCGGTTGCTGCGCGGGGACATGTCCTTCCGGCTCACTGCGCTTCGCAAGCTCTTGCGCCCATCGCCGAAGAAGCGGGTCCCAAAAAGGTGAAGGTAACGTCCACGGAGGTCATCATGAGGCCGCGGGGGACGCGGAAGCGGGCGGGGGTGAAATGGGTACCGGCGTTCACCGCGTCGGCCTTCTCACATCATCTACCGGGAAAAGAAGCTGGGACAGAGCTGGTCATACCTGGTGGGACTGGACACCCTGGCAAGAAGGTCCTCCATTTCGCTCTCCTCATCAAATGAGCTCGCCACGCCAGTGTGGTGCCACCACAGGAGCCCCACTAGCAGCTGTTCGTTGTAGGTCGGTATACTACCACGCCGATCTGACCGATGGTTCGCCCGTCCAATCGGTCCACCCACAGGTTCAAACCGTACCTGAATAGCCGCAAAGTGCATCAGAATTGCATCACCCCTTATCTGG
>JAJRWW010000200.1 GCA_024276595.1 Myxococcota bacterium | reverse complement strand
CGCGTTTTCGTCATAGTGCTGGACTCCCTCGGCTGCGGCGAGCTGCCCGACGCCGCCGAGTACGGCGACGTGGGCGCAGCCACCCTCCAGCACATCGCCAAAGCGGTGGGCGGTCTCCCGTTGCCGAACCTGGGACGCTGGGGGCTCGGAAATGTCTGCCATGTGGCCGGAACCCCACCCTCCCCCCGCCCGGAGGCTGCCTGGGGCAAGATGGCAGAGATCTCCGCGGGCAAGGACACCACCGCCGGCCACTGGGAGCTCATGGGGCTGCCCGTGACCCAGCCCTTCTCCACCTGGCCAGGAGGTTTCCCTGAGGAGATCCTGGACCCCCTCAGGGAGCTCACGGGCCGCGGCGTGCTGGGCAACAAGGTGGCCTCCGGGACCGCCATCATAGATGAGCTGGGTGCCGAGCACCTGCGCACCGGGGCTCTCATCGTCTACACCTCCGCCGACTCTGTGCTGCAGATCGCCGCCCACGAGCGGGTTGTGCCGCTGGAAGATCTCTACGCCGCGTGCAGGCTCATGCGGGAGGTGGGGGACACCCATCGCATCGGCAGGATCATCGCCCGCCCCTTCCTCGGGGAGCCGGGGAGCTTCCAGCGCACCTACAACCGCCACGACTTCTCGCTGGTGCCCCATGGCCCCACGGTGCTCGACCGCCTGTGCGAGGCTCAGGTGCCGGTGCTGGGGGTGGGCAAGATCAAGGACATCTTCGCCGGTCGCGGAGTGCCCGAGTCCGTCTCCACGTCGGGCAACAGCGATGGAGTTCGGCGCATGCTGGAGGCCATGGAGCGATTCGACGAGGGCTTCGTGTTCGTGAACCTCGTGGACTTCGACATGCTCTACGGCCACCGAAACGATCCCCAGGGCTACGCTGACGCCCTCATGGAGCTCGACGCGGCGCTGCCGGCCATGAAGGCCCGGGCCAGGCCAGGAGACCTGATCATCATCACGGCGGACCACGGGAACGACCCCACCTTTCCTGGCACCGACCACTGCCGGGAGTACGTTCCCCTGCTCGCCTGGGGCCCACGCGCCAGGGCGGTGAGCCTGGGAGAACGCCGCACCTTCGCGGATGTGGGGGCAACGGTGGCAGAGATCTTCGGCGCGACCATGCCCGAGGTGGGAGAGTCGCTGCTGTCGGACCTGGAGCACGGATCATGAGGTCCTCGCTGGCGATGCCCTCTGCGTCCATGCCGGCGCGGCGTCGAGCGCTGCCAGTGCTGCTCCTGCTGGGGAGCATGGTCTGGGCACCCAGCGCCCGGGCGCAGCTCGAGCGTGCCGGCGCTCCTCCCACCTCGGGCGTGCTCCAGGCGGGTAGCAGCCTCACCCTGGACGAGGACGCCGGGGACCTGGACACCAACCCTGCCCAGCCGGGCTGGCTGCGGGCCTGGAGCGTGCTGCTGGTGCACACCGAGCTCGGCGCCGCCTCCCGCTACCTGGGTCGTGGCACCGGGCTCTTCGCGACCTTTCCCGTGCCGCTGCTGCCCCTCTCCGTGAGCTTCGGCGGCCAGGTGCTGCGCCCAGGCGACGGCTTCGGGGAGCGCTATCCCACCGTAGGCAAGCTGAGCCTGGGCCTGGCGGCGCGGCCCACCGGGTGGCTCAGCCTGGGCCTGGGCGGCCACGTCTTCGTGGCACCCCCGGGGCCTGTGCGCAGCGGGCTGGCCACCCTGGACGCCGGGCTCACCCTGCGTCCCACCACCTGGTTCTCGGTGGCCCTCGTGGCCCGGGACCTGACCAGCCCCACCTGGGCGGGCCTCCCGCTGCAACGACGCTGGGACGTGGAGCTAGGCTTCAGGCCCCTGGCAAGCGGCCGGCTGGCCTTTGCCTTTGGCCTGGAGGTGGGGGAGCGGAGACAGGACCTGGCTCCCCGCGCGGTGCTCAAGGCAGAGCCCTGGCCCGGGCTCACCCTCCTGGCGGATCTCACCTGGCTGCGGCGAGATCTCGCCAGCCAGGACGGCTCCGAGCGGCAGGTAGATGATGTCCGTTTCACAGTGGGCTTGCGGGTGGACTTCGAGCGGGTCGGGATCGGTGTGGCCTTTGTGGGCGGAGCTCCCCGGCTCCCCGGCGGCCCGGCCGCCGGGGTCTCCGTGGCCCTGCGCGTGTCGGGGGATCGCTACCGCGCGGTCACCCGGGACCGGCGGCGGGTGCTCATGCTCGACCTCGGGGAGAGATCTGACGCCAGGGCCCAGTGGCGTCGCCTGGCGACCCTCTACGCCGCGGCGCGGGAGCGTGGGGTCCAGGCGGTGATCTTGAAGATCGGTGCGGGGCTGGGCTGGGGCGCGAGCGAGGAGGTGCGCAGGGCCATCCTTGCGATCCGCAAGCAGGGCAAGCGGGTGATCGCCTACCTGTACTCCACCGCGGCCCAGGGCTACTACGTGGCCCTGGCCGCCGACAGGATCCTCATGTTCCCAGGAGGCGGCCTGCGGTTCGCAGGGCTGGTGTCCACCCGGCTGTACTTCAAGAAGGTCCTGGATCGACTGGGCGTAAGGGCCCAGGTGTTTCGATACGAGAGGTGGAAGAGCGCCCCGGAGGCCTTCACAAGGGAGGGGCCGTCTCCGGCGTCGGTGAAGGTGCGCGACGCCCTCCTGGACGACTTTGCCGGGCGCTACTACTCTGCAATGGCCACCCGAGCCAAGATCCGCTCCTCGGCGGGCGCGCTCAAGGCCCTCGGGCAGGGCCCCTTCACCGCGAGGGAGGCCCTCTCCCTGGGCCTCGTGGACGGGCTGGTGTTTCCGGACAAGGTGGAGCCCTGGCTGGCAAAGTACCTCGGGCGCAGCGTCTCCGTGGAGCGCCCCCCGCGCCGCCCGGTCAAGCCCATGGGCTGGGGCCTGGCTCCGGTGGTCGCCGTGGTGGCCGTGGAGGGAGACATAGTGCAGGGGAAGAGCCGCACCCTGCCCATCCTGGGCCGCCGGCTGGCCGGCGCCAGAACTCTCGTGAAGACCCTGGGCGCGCTCGTGGCCGAGCCGCGGGTGAAGGCCATAGTGCTGCGGGTGGACACGGGCGGCGGGTCGGCCCTGGCCTCGGAGGCGCTCTGGCGGGTCGTGCAGCAGGTGGCCAAGGTCAAGCCGCTGGTGGCCTCCTTTGGCAACGTGGCCGCCTCTGGGGGCTACTTCCTGGCGGCGCCGGCCAGGATCATCTTTGCCGAGCCCTCCTGCATCACCGGGTCCATCGGGATATTCGCTGGCAAGGTGGACATCTCTGGCCTCCTGGCCAAGGTGGGCGTGGGAGTGAGCACCAGGACCCGCGGCGGCCCCAGGGCGGACGTGGACGCCCCCTACAGACCCTACACCCCGGCGGAGCAGGCGGCCCTGAAGAAGAAGCTTCGATACTACTACCTGCGCTTTGTGGACGCTGTCGCCAGGGGCCGAAAGCGCCTGGGCAAGCGAGCCAGGGTGCTACCCGTCGCCGGGGGGAGGGTGTGGACCGGGGCCCAGGCCAGGCGTCTGGGCCTCGTGGACCGGGAGGGGAGCCTCTACGACGCGGTGCAGGCGGCGCGCAAGCTGGCAGGTCTTCGTGTGGGCGATGGCCACCGGGTGGTGCTGCTTCCCCGCCCCGGCGTGAGCCTTCTTCGGCGCCTGGCGCGGCTTTTCGTCAAGGCGCCAAAGCCCCTCGCAACGAGCTCACCCCTTTTGCGGCGGCTGCTGTTGCCCCTGGCCAGGGTTCCCGCGTCGCTGCTCGTGTCGACTGCCCAGAGCATCTGGGCCCGGCTCCCCTACGACATAGAGATCCGTTGAGGATGACATCTGGCGTCGGCTGGTGGGCCTCGCTGCCCCACGGTAAGCAAGGCGCTGGGTGATCAGCGTGCGAGGAGCTTGCGAATTGCGGCCAGGTCCTTTTGAGACAGCTCCCCCGACAAGACCAGGGCCAGGCCGTAGAGCCCCACGATGACGAAGCAGCTCCCCACCGTGGAGGCAGGGGTGCGGTCGGGGAGGAGCGAGCCCAGCGCGGTGGCCAACCCGGCGGCCAGTCCCACCCTCAGGAGGGTTGGGCCCGAGGGGCGAGCCCCAAAGGTTCGCCACACCACCGCCGCCGCCACGGCGCCGCCGGAGAGGAGGGCCACCGCCGAGGCGAGGGCGCACCAGGAGAGCACCTGGGCAGCGGTGGTTGCCCGGGTGAGGGCGAGCAGGACGCCCGTCACCTGGGCAGCCCAGGTGACGAAGGTGATGAGCACCACCCGCAGAGTCTTGCCCGCGGCGTTCAGCATGGCGCAGCTCAGGGTAACCAGCGAAAGGCCCAGCACTCCCCAGGCCAGGGGCCCCAGGGAGGCACCCCCTGCGCGGTAGGCTCGGGGGTAGACCACGTCGATCACGCCTGCGGGCAGCGCCGCCAGCACCGAGGCCAGGCCTGCGCCCAGGAGCAGGGCGAAGCGCAGTGCTCCGGTGGCGGTGGTCCGCATGTGGTCCGGTCGCCTGGCGGCAGCGGCGTTGGCCACCATGGGGAAGACGACCATGGAGAGGGCGATGAGCGCCTGGTAGGGCAGGAAGGCGAACATCTGGGCGGCAGAGTAGTGGGCGGCCAGCACCGAGGCGGTGTCCGCCACGCTGGCGCCCTTGGCCGCCACCTTGCCCCCCAGGGACTTGATCATGAGCAGGTCCGAGCGCAGAAGCAGGTTCACGCCAAGCTGGTGCAGAGCCAGCGGCGCCACGAAGACGAGCATGGCTCTGGTGAGCCCCGGCTCTCTTTTGCGATCCACCAGGCCCCTTCGCCCCACCAGCAAAAGCCCTGCACCACAGATGAGGATTGCGCCGGCGGTGTACCCCGCCAGAGCGCCCCAGGCGGTGGCCGTAAGGGTGGCGCCCAGGATCATGGAGGCCATGCGCAGGGTGGCGTAGCTGGCGTCGAAGCCCGCCTGGGCTCCGAAGCGCCGGCGCCCGTTGAGGGAGCCCACGCACACGGCGTACAGCGCGTATGCCAGCGCGATGGGGGCGGCCGCACGGTAGAGGGGCGCCAGGCCCGGATCCGCCTCTGCGCGCGCCAGGTGGTCCGCGCCCAACAGCAACGCTGCGGTGGTCGCGCCCCCGACGAGGAAGAAGATCAGGAGCCCAGAGCGCAGGGCGGCTCCCAGGGCGTGGGGTCGGGCGGCTGAGAAGCGAGATGTGCCCTGCACCGCGGAGGAGACCATGACGTTGTTCAGGATCGAGACCAGGCCGATGACTATCATGAGCTCGCCGTACTGCACCTGCGACAGCTTGTGTGGGAGGTAGGCGTAGATGGCCCAGCCGGCCAGCATGAAGTGCAGCTTGGCCGCGGTGAGCCAGACGAAGCCTCGCCCGGCCCGACCCCGGTCAACGGGGTGGCCCGCGTCTGTGTCGGTGGTCTCACCCATGGGTGGCGTTGGCCCTGGATGGCCGAAGCCCGCCGCTGGCGGGCACCCAGATGTCTATCACATGACAGGGGCTCCTGTCAGCGGATCCGCTCGTCGTCCAGTCGGAAGGTGAGATGCTCGCCAGCGCCGTCGTTGAGGGGGAGCCCAATGGGGGTCGCGATGGAGGGGGAGAGGGAGAGGGTGTACTGCCGCTGGGGATCGAGGGGCTCCAGGGGCAGCACCCGGAGGCGGTTGGTCTCGGAGCCAAAGCGCAGGTCCACGTTCACCGGGCCGGCGTCGGAGCTGAGGGTCACGGTGGAGGTGGTTATGGCCCTCGGGTCCACCTCCTCGGAGAAGTAGAGGAGCAGCTCCTCGGGTTCGGTGACCAGGAAGCCCCGGCCGACCACCAGGTCCTTGCGGGTGGTAAAGGGGACTCGCAGGAGCCCGGAGACCTCCCACACGTCGCTTCGGCTCTCGTCGTAGCGCAGGCCCACGTAGACGTTGCCGTCACGGTCTGCGAGCCCCTCCATGTCCAGCACCAGCTCGTAGTCCGAGCCCACGTGGAGGGGCTCCACTGGTCGCAGGAGGATGACCCGGCCCGACTCCAGGAGCTCCAGGGTGGAGGGGACCACGGCGCCCCTCGAGTCCAGCAGCCGCACCGTCTGGGAGGTGACCGTCCGCGGATCCGCTGCCCGCTCCAGCTCCACGGTGAGAGGTTGGTCCACCTGCACCGAGGAGCTGCCGAGGGCTGGGGTGATGCGGTCTATGACCGGGGGCGAGGCCGAGGTGGCCACCGAGAGGAGCGCCGCTGCGCTGAGAAGCAGCAGGGAGAGACCCGCGCGGGCCCGCCCAGGAGACGTGGGGAGCTGAGATGTTGGTGTCGACCTTGCTGTGCTCATGGCGGCTGCTCCTGCTCGCTTTGGCCTTGAGGAGCTGCAACGGAGATGCCAGCCCGATCAGAGCAGGGACCACGCATGTGATTGCATTGCTATATCGCCATATTAGCCGGTTCGTGGTCCCGCGCGCGTCTTCTCCCCTTTCGCTCCTTCTCCCTTCTCACGACAGCAATGTCATACCTGGGAGCGGATCCTGCCAACCTGGGGGTGCAGCACTGCTGAGCGCTGCACCCTGGTGCCCGCGCCCCACGCTGCGGGTGTGATCAGCTCCTGCAGCGGACGAGCAGCTCTCTGACCTGAACCAGGTCGAAGGGCTTGGGGAGAAATCCCACGGCCCCCCTGGCCAGGAGCTCTTCCACGGTGCTCTCTGAGGCGTGACCGGACATGATCACCACACGGGCGTGGGGATCCATTGCGCGGATCCGCCTGAAGGCCTCGAAACCGCCGAGCACTGGCATGCGGATGTCCAGCAGGACCGCTTGCATCCGGTTCTGGTTGCGGCGATAGGACTCCACTGCCTCGGCTCCGTTGCTCGCTGTGAGCACCTCGCACCCCAAGAGCTCCAGCAGCCGTGCGCCGGAGTCGCGCACGTCCGGCTCGTCGTCCACCAGGAGCACCAGGGGGAGGGGCTCGCCCGGGAGGGGCTGGCCAGTCCGAGCCTGGCGGTTTCTGGCTGCGGATCCATGAGCTGGAGGAGCTTGTCGCTGTTGCGCCTCTGCCGCCGACAGCTCGCCCGCAGGCAGCACGACACGCATGGTTGTCCCGCGGCCGGGAGCGGAGTCGATCTCGATGCGCCCGTGGTGGTTGCGCACGACGCTGTAGGTCATCGACAGCCCGAGGCCCGTCCCCTTGCCATGGAGCTTTGTGGTGAAGAAAGGCTCGTGCACCCGCTCGACGGTCTCGGCGTCCATGCCTATGCCAGTGTCGGTGATCTCGAGGACCACACAGCGTCCCTCACCTGCAAGAGCGCTCTGCCCTGCTCCTTGATCCCTCTCTAGGGAGCAGGGGCAGACCTCGTTGTGGGCTGCCAAGGTGAGGGTGCCTCCCTCGGGCATGGCGTCCGCGCCGTTTATGGCCAGGTTGATGATCGCCTGGGTGAGCTGGACCGGATCCGCCACGATGGACGAGACATCGTCGGCCACCAGAATCTCCACCTCGATGGAGGCGTCCAGGGTCGGGCCCACAAGGGTGAGCGCCTCGCGAAACAGGGCTTCGGGCGAAAGAGCCACTGCAGGGCGACGCTCTCCGCGAGCGAAGTCCAGGAGGTTGTCGGAGAGCTCCCGGCCACGACGACACCCCGCGATGATCTTCTCCAGGAGAACTTGATTGTCCACGGCACCCTCGGGCGCGGCGCCGAGGACAGAAGCGTAGCCCATGATCCCCCCGAGGATGTTGTTCATGTCGTGGGCCACGCCGCTGGCCAGGCGCCCTATGGCCTCGAGCTTGGCAGCCTGGTGCAGCTTCCCCTCCAGGTCCCTGCGAGCTCGGTCCAGCCGTTGGCGCTCGGCCATCTCAGCCGCCAAGAGCGAGTTGGCCTCCAGCAGCTCCCGCTTGGTCTCCGACAACCTCATGACGCTCTGGTTAAGGAAGCGGTTGGTCTCTTCGAGCTGCTCGATGGCATTGCCGTAGTTGGTGACCTGCAGCTTTGCCACCCGCAGCATGCGAGCAGCTCGCTCCTTCAACAGTACCAGGGATAGCCCGTCGCGCTGCGCCAGGCGCACCTCAAAGAGCGCCTCCTGGGGCGCGCTCCAGTGCCAGGTGACCAGGGCTTCCGGGTGTCCCGAGATGACCGGAGTCCCGGTGAGGATGCCTCGAACCGTCTCCATGAATCGAGCGCTCGGCTCAAAGCCGTCCTTGTAACGGTAGCGCAAGAGGAGCTAGTCACGGCCGCGCTGAGTCACCGTCACCGAGAGAAACGGAAACATCAGGCCCACCACCCCCGGGATGGAGCGGTAGGCAGCGCCTGGGGAGAGCACGGCCTTGAAGACAGCACCGATCCAGCCTCCTGTGCCCCGGGTACCGAAGAACCGGCCGAACTGAAAGTGGATATCGGGCTCCTCTGGAAAGAGCGCCTCGAACCGTCGCTCCAGCTCGAGCAGGGTCTGGTAGTCCACGAAGTTGAATCGCCGGAGGAGGTACTTGCGCGGGTAGCGCAACCCGACCAGAAAGTCGCCCTCTGGAATGGATCTCTTCCGCAGGTAGTCCAGGTAGAAGGTCAGCGCGGCGCAGGAAACAGCGTGGTCAACTTCCATCTGCAATCACCTCATGACCAGCACTTACGAAGCCAGCGACCGCTTTGGCGGGCAGCCCGCGGAAAGCCCACCTGGACCTTGGAGCTTGCGCTTGGTCGCGCAAAAGAGCCGATCCAACGAACAGCACCCGGGCCAGGTGCGAATGGTACCAGCGATCTCTGATTGAAATCCATAAGGAGAGCAACAGTGCATGACAAAGATTCCCTCCAGCTCAGCCGAGCAGCCCCTAGGATCGATTCGTTGTCACTTCGCTACGCTCCGTGACTCCGAATCGATGTCGCACGGTTAGGCCTTCGGCCGGCACTCGCAAACGCGAGTCGCAAGTTCGCGTTCGGCGAAAAAGTTTGGGCCGAGCCTTGGCCCCCCGTCCTCCCGAGACCCGAATCCGACCATCGAGCCCGAGGGTCGCGTGGGCAAGCGAGCGCGGTGCCTCGGGCTCGTGGGCGGACGCCGGGCAGCGGGCACCGGGCGTCGGCTATCGGGCACCGGCCATCGGGCATCGGGCATCGGGCAGCGGGCAGCGGGCACCGGGCGTCGGCTATCGGGCACCGGCCATCGGACATCGGGTATCGGGTATCGGGTATCGGGTATCGGGTATCGGGTATCGGGTGTCGGGTATCGGATGTCGGGTGTCGGGTGTCGGGTGTCGGGTGTCGGGTGTCGGGTGTCGGGTGTCGGGTATCGGATGTCGGGTGTCGGGTGTCGGGTGTCGGGTGTCGGGTGTCGGGTGTCGGGTGTCGGATGCGTCATCAGGGCCTCCTGGGGTCCGCCCTCCGGTCTGCGTCGCCACCCCCGCTGGGGTGAGGGCGGCGACTCCGCCCTGCGGGCGAACCCCAGGAGGCTTTCTACTTTCACGAACCCACATCCCTTTCCACATCACCGGCTCGACGCCTACTCGGTAGGGCTCCAGATGGCCATCAGGGCCAGGCGTGTCGCGGACCGGGTCCCGCGGGGCTACCGGAGCTTCGCAGACCAGCTCCTGCAGCGGGCGAGCAGCCCCATGGCTGCGGACGATCAGGTGCCGGCTATGGTCATCTGCGACACCCGGAAGGTGGGAGAGGCGGTGGGAGTGCGGTGGTCCAGGTCCGCGGCCACCAGGTCGATGGATCTCAGCAGATCGTCCAGGTTGG
>JAJRWW010000199.1 GCA_024276595.1 Myxococcota bacterium | reverse complement strand
GAGCGTCCTTGCTCCCGACGGGGTGCTCTCCATAGAGCACCCGCACCTGCTGCGCATGCTGGATGGGCTCCAGTTCGACACGATCTACCATGAGCACTTCTCCTACCTCTCCCTCCACGCGGTCCGGACCCTCCTAGGTCGCCACGGGATCGAGGTGTTCGACGTGCAGGAGCTCGACACCCACGGGGGCTCCATCCGGATCTTGGGGCAGCTCGCGTCCAGGCCTGGTGGTTCGGGCGCACGGTCGCCGGACCCCTCGGTGGACCGGCTGCTTGCGCTGGAGGAGGCCGGGGGCCTGCTGGACCTGGATCGATACCGGCGCTTCGGTGAGCAGGTCGCCGCGGCAAAGCGAAGGATCCTCTCCTTCCTCATCGAGGCCAAGGAGCAGGGGAAGCGCATCGCCGGATACGGCGCCCCCGCAAAGGGCAACACCCTGCTCAACTACTGCGGAGTGGGCCGGGATTTTCTGGACTTCACGGTGGACCTGAATCCGAGCAAGCAGGGGCGCTTCTTGCCGGGCAGCCGGATCCCCATCCTGGAGCCCGGGCGGATCTTCTCCGAGCGCCCGGACTACGTGGTCATCCTGCCCTGGAACCTCCAAGAGGAGATCCAGGAGCAGATGGCAGGGATCAGCGACTGGGGGGGGCGCTTCGTGGTGCTAGTCCCACAGCCGCGGGTGCTGCCATGATCATCACCCCCACCCCGCTCCCCGGGGCCCACCTGGTGGAGATAGAGCGCATGGAGGACGAGCGGGGCTTCTTCGCGCGCACCTTCTGCAGCAGGGAGTTCGAGCGTCACGGCATGATCCCCGACGTGGTTCAGTGCAGCATCTCCTACAACCCCCACAAGGCCACCCTGCGGGGCCTCCACTACCAGGTGGAGCCCCACCAGGAGGCCAAGCTGGTGCGCTGCATCAGAGGAGAGATCTTCGACGTGATCGTGGACCTCAGGCCCGAGTCGGAGACTCGCCACAGGTGGTACGGAGTCGCACTGAGCGCGAGGGAGCGCAACGCCATCTACGTGCCGCCGGGCTTTGCCCACGGCTTCTGCACCCTCGAGGATCGGTCGGAGGTGCTCTACCAGATGTCGGAGCGCTTCCACCCGGAGGCGGCCCGGGGCCTGAGGTTCGACGACCCGACCTTGGCCATCCGCTGGCCCCTGGCCCCCCTCCACGTGAGCGACCGGGATCGGGAGTACCCGCTCCTCGGGGAGCACGCCGAGACCAGACCCTGTGGCACGCCCGCAGACTCAGGAGCCAACCAGTGAGAGACAGGGAGTTCGAAAGGCGAAACGCTCGGCTCATGGCCGCACAGTCCGAGGATCCCAGGCTGCGGGCCCTGTCTTTGGACTGGTTCAACCGTGCCTCGCGGTACGAGTACTCCTACCACTTCACCTGGATGGGGCGGCCCATCATCCAGTTCCCACAGGATATCATGGCGCTGCAGGAGATCGTGTGGGAGACCCGCCCCGACCTGATCATAGAGTGCGGCGTCGCCCGCGGCGGCTCGCTCATCCTCCACGCCTCCCTCCTGGAGCTGCTGGGAGGCGACGGGCGGGTGCTGGGCATCGACGTGGACATCCGCCCCATCAACCGCGAGGAGATCGAGGCCCACCCCATGTACCGGCGCATCACCATGATTGAGGGCTCCTCGGTGGACCCGGAGGTGGTGGCGCGGGTGCGCGCGCTGGCCGCCGACCACGGCTCGGTGATGGTGGTGCTGGACTCCAATCACACTGCCGACCACGTGCTGTCCGAGCTGAGGCACTACTCGCCTCTGGTCTCCAGAGGCTGCTACCTGGTGGTCTTCGACACGGTGATTCACCACATGGATCCCGGCCTCTGCGAGGACCGCCCCTGGGGTCGAGGCAACAGCCCCAGGGACGCCGTGCAGCGTTTCTTGGCGGAGAGCGACGATTTCGAAGTGGACGTGGGGATTGACAGAAAGCTGCTAATCACCGCTGCCCCGGGGGGGTACCTCAGATGTGTGAGGGCTCAGGCTCCACGGTAGAGAAGGGCCCTCCCCGTCGGATCCTGTACGTTCACCACGGCCAGGTCCCCGGGGGAGCGCCCACCAGCCTCCGAAACATGGTGGCAGGGATCCGCCGGCTGTCGAACCACAACCTGAAGATCCTCTGCGTCTTCCCCCAGATGATGGGCTACTTCGCTCAGCTAGAGGGAGTGGAGGTGGAGAGCCACGAGCCAGCTTTCACCACCTCCGGGCGAGGCCTGCTGGGCATGTCGCCGCTCGTGGCCACGCACATGCTCAAGGCCATCTTCGCGGACCTGGCCGGTGCCCGCCGCATGGTCCGCCTGGAGGCGGAGCGTCTCGCCCAGGAGCGTCCGGACCTGGTGCACCTCAACTCCGCCATCCTCTGGTCCACCGCGCTGGCCTGCCACGTGGCCCGGATCCCTCTTCTTTGGCACGTGCGCGAGGCCTCCATGGCCCCCTCCTTGGCCCCGCACCTGCTGCTGTACGGAGCGCTCATCAGGCGCCTGGCTGACAGGGTGGTGTGCATCGGGCCCACCGAGTACCAGAAGCTCCATGGCGCCCGAAGCTCCCGGGTGGTGGTGGTGAGAAACTCCCTGGACCCCTCGTTCTTCGACCCACCAATTCCCTCCCGGAGGGCCGCCAGGAGGGCGCTCGGCCTTCCGCTGGAGCCCTTCATCTACCTGAGCCTCGGCGGAGTGAATCACCGCAAGGGCACCTACCAGATCGTCGAGGCTGCCCGGGAGCTGCCCGACTCCTTCCTGGGGATCCTGGCAGGACCATGTCCGCCCGCGCCCCCCCCGTCCCGCCGGGTCGACCTGGCCCTGCGGCTGGAGGACCTCCTGGCCGGTCTGGGCCTGGTGAAGGTCCTCTCCAGCCACTACGCGCAGCGAGTGGCCAGGAGCCTGGCGGCATGCCCTCCCGGGCGCATCCACCTGGCAGGGCCCACCCAGGACGTGCGCAGCTACATCGCCGCCTCGGACGCAGTGGTCTTTGGCGACACCACCTCCCACTCGGGCCGCCCGGTGTTCGAGGCCTGGGCGCTCGGAAAGCCCGTGGTGGCCTTTGACACGCCGGCCATGCGCCGGGAGCTCCAGCACGGGCGGGAGGGCCTGCTGGTCTCCCCCGAGGCGGGGGCGTTGGCAGCGGCCCTCCGGCGCCTTTGCGCAGACCCGGACCTCGCCCGCGCCATGGGGGAAGCGGGCCACACCAGGGCGCTGACCCTGTTTCACCCGGAGAGAAACGCCAGG
>JAJRWW010000198.1 GCA_024276595.1 Myxococcota bacterium | reverse complement strand
CGCCGGGACTGGCTGTGGAGAGCCCTGGCCACCAGCTCCTTGCCCGTGCCGCTCGCGCCAGTGACCAGCACCGTGCTGCTGGTGTTGGCGATGATGGGAAGGGTGGCGAAGAGCTGCTCCATGGCGGGGCTGCGGCTGACGATGTCCTCGAACTGGTAGCGCCCGTCCACCTTGCGCTGGAGCGCTTCCATACCGGAGATGTCCCGAAACAGCTCCACTCCGCCGATGAGGGCCCCGCCCGGAGAGACCAGCGGTGAGGTGGAGACCAGGATGGGCACGCTGCGGCCGTCCCTGGTCCGGATGCGCACCCGCTGTCTTCGCACGGGCTCCCGCTGGCCCATGGACTGCTTGAGGGGGCAGACCCCACGGCAGAGGTCCGTGCGGAAGATGTCCGCGCACTGGTTCCCAATGGCCTCCGCCTGGGTGTAACCGGTGATGAGCTGCGCCGCCTGGTTGAAGGAGGTGATGCGCGTTTGCTCATCCACCGTGAAGATCCCCTGCTCGATGGCGTCGAGGATCAGGGGGACGTAGCGGCTGTCTGGCTGCTCTTGCATGGATAGCTCTGGCGCTTCGGGGTAAGGGGTTCGGTCCAGCTTCCCAGCGAGCGGGTCACTGCCTGGTGCCACTGGGTGCTGATTGTAGCATCCTGCATCAGACCACGGTGCAGTCTTGTAGCAGATTGCGTCTCCAGGTGCAACAGTTGCCACAAGTGCCGATCTGCCCGCAGGAGCCCATGATCTTGTTAGTAAAGGCTAATTTAGCAGATGGCGCCCACGAGTGGTGGCTGGTCCGGCTTTTGCTCTGTTTGGGGAAAAAGACCGAAACAACCGAAACGAGCGAAAGCTCCGAAGAGGAGCGCGGGTGCCCGAAAGCGGCGAGCGACCAGTTGATACCACAGGCTGTCGAGAGGTCAACACCTCTGGACGGCCGGAGGTGGCCTTCTCCACCGGCCAGGCGGCGCGGTACTGCTTTGTCACCGGGGACACGGTGCTCAACTGGATCAAGAGTGGTTCCCTGGAGGCTCATCGCACTCCCGGTGGGCAGCACCGCATCCTGGTGAGTGTCCTGTACGCCTTTTTGCGGGAGCATGGCATGAACACCGCCCTCCTGGAGGCGGAGCACAACGTCTGCCCCATGTGCTGGGAGTTTCACTGTCGCCGACAGGGCGAGCTGGGCTGTCAGGGGTGCCTCGTGACCCGCTCCGGGGCGCACCGCTGCTGGGAGCTGCGGGACGTGCTCCACCCCTCGCCGGCGCGTCCGGCTCGCTGCACCGACTGCGACTTCTTCAAGCGCTACCGTCGTGAGGATGGCCCATGACCCGATCCGCAAGCTGGAGCTGGGAGACAGGTTCCCGAACCCTGGCCGACCTGGGCGAGCTGCGCGCCGTCCACAGGGAGGTGCACGAGCCCGCGGTGAGCCCCGACGGGGAGCGGCTGGGCGTGGTGGTGGTCAGGGGAGATGGCGCCTTCGCCGTTGCGGAGAACGGGGAGCTGTGGGAGCCGGAGCTGGAGAGGGCCTGGCACCTGAGGTACACGCCCGACGGCAGGCTGACTGCCCTGGTGCGCATTGATGACATGTGGACGGTGGCAGTGGATGGGGAGCCGTGGCAGCGGCGCTTCCCCTTTGTCTGGAACACCGGGTTCTCTGCCGATGGCCGCGTGATCGCCGCCCAGGTGAAGGAGGGCATGGAGTACACCCTGTGCGTGGACGGTCAGCTCTGGGACCGGAGCTTTCTTTCGCTGAGGAGCTACGCCCTTTCGGCCGATGGCCGCCGGGCCGCTGCCCTGGTTCAGGTGGAGGAGCTGGCCGAGGCGGACACGGAGAAGTTTGCCCAGGGAACCTGGTCGGTGGCAGTGGATGGGGAGCCCTGGGAGCAGAGGTTCATCGGCCTCTGGTCCCCGGCCATCAGCCCGGATGGTGAGATGGTGGCCGTGCAGGCTCGCACCGACCGCTTCGAGTACACCATCGCCGTCAATGGCGTCCCGTGGGAGAGCCGCTTCGCCTGCGTGTGGGAGCCGAGCTTTCGGCCCGGAGGGGCCGGGCCCCTCGCGCCGGCGCGGGTGGGGTCCACCTGGAGGCTGATGGAGGAGGGCGAGCAGCTCTGGGCGACGTCTTTCGTGCAGCTTTGGCACCTGCGCTTCTCCCCGGCAGGGGAGCGAGCGGCTGCGGTGGTTGCCCCCGAGTGGGGCCGCTTCACGGTGGCGGTGGACGACCGCCCCTGGGGGTGCACCTTTGGCGACGCCGTGCTGCCGCCGGTGTTCTCCCCGGACGGAAAGAGGGTGGCCGCCACGGTGGGCCACCGGAGACGCTGGACAGTCGCGGTGGACGGGCAGGTCTGGGAGGAGAGCTTCGACATGGCCTGGATGCCTGTCCTGGGGCCGGGTCGAGGCCCGGTGTTGGCCAAGGTGCAGCGTGGGGGCGAGTACGGGCTGGCAGTGGACGGGCGCCTCCTCTCCCAGCGGTACGAGCTCCTCTGGGATCCCGTGCTCAGCCCGGAGGGGGACAAGGTCCTCCTCAGGGGAGTGCAGGGAGGCAAGTATGTCCGGCGGGTGGTTCCCACCGGGGAGCTCCGCTGAGCCATGGAGGTCGAGATGTACGACTTCGTTCGAGGGCCCCTCGTCTGGATCGCGCTGCTGGTCTTCGTCTCGGGGCTCCTGCTCAGGCTGGTGTGGATGGTGAAGACCGTGCGCAGGGACCCCACGGTCCTTCCGGCCATGACGCTCCGGCACAGCCTCCGCTCCATCGCCCACTGGCTGATCCCCTTTGGCAGCCGATCCATGCGGACGCGCCCCTTCTTCTCGGCCATGTCCTACGCCTTTCACCTGTGCCTTTTGCTGCTGCCCGTGACGGTCATGGCACATTCGGTGGAGTGGCAGCAGTCATGGGGGATCCGCTGGTGGAGCCTGCCGCCGCGGGTGGCTGACGGCATGACCCTGCTGGTGATCCTGGCCGGGGTGCTCTTTCTCCTCCGGAGAGTCATGTCCGCCGAGGTGCGGAACGTGAACACCCCCCTCGACTTGCTGATCCTGCTCATTGTCCTCGGCCCCTTCGCGACCGGCTTTTTGGCCTACCACCAGTGGGTGGACTACCAGACGATCATTGTTCTGCATATTGTCTCCGGGGCGCTGTGGCTCATCACGATCCCGTTCACCTGGCTCCAGCACATGTTCATGTTCTTCTTCTCGAGGGCCTTCATGGGCAGCGAGTTTGGCGCGGTGCGTAACGCCAGGGACTGGTAGCAAGGAGTGGCAAATGGCAGATCTCGCCGACATGCAGGTCGTGGACAAGGGGCTGGAGAAGGCCGTGGCCGGGCTCAGCGAGGAGCGCATCCAGGAGGTCATCGGCTCGGTGCTCTCCCAGGCCGTGGCCGGGAGGCTGAAGCTCTATCTGCAGACCTGCGTGCACTGCGGCCTCTGTGCGGAGGCGTGCCACACCTACGTCTCCAGGGACAAGGACCCCGACTTTGCGCCCGTGGCCAAGGTCAAGGACACCCTGGCTGTGATGCTCAAGAAGAAGGGCCGCGTGGATGCCGAGTTCATGAAGAACGCCGCCCGGGTGGCCTTTGTGGAGTGTGGCGGCTGCCGCCGCTGCTCCATGTACTGCCCCTTCGGAATCGACATCGCCACGATGATCATGACCGTGCGGCGCATCTGCAGCCTGCTGGGCGTGGTGCCCCAGTACATCCAGGACACCACCAACAGCCACTCGGCCACATCCAACCAGATGTGGGTCCAGCCCGACGACTGGATCGACACGCTCATCTGGCAGGAGGAGGACGCCCAGCTCGAGCTCCCAGGGCTGCGCATCCCCCTGGACAAGGAGGGAGCCGACGTCCTGTACTCGGTGATCGCCCCCGAGCCCAAGGTGATGGCGCAGCTCATCGCCAACATGGCGGTGGTGATGAACGTGGCCGGCATCGACTGGACCATGTCCTCTGCCGACGGCTGGGACAACAGCAACATGGCCATGTTCTCCGGCGACCTGGAGATCATGGGGCGCATCGAGCGGGTGCACTGGGAGCGGGCGCTGGAGCTTCGGGTGAAGCGGATGGTCATGGGCGAGTGCGGGCACGCCTACCGGGGCGCTGTGTACGATGGCCCCAAGTGGCTGGGGTGGCAGGGGCCGCCGTTGCCCATGATCCACGCGGTGGAGCTGTACTACGACATCCTGCGGGAGGGGCGCATCGAGATAGTCGACAAGCTCACGGAGCCGGTCACCATCCAGGATCCGTGCAACATCGTGCGCGGCAGCGGTCTGCACGAAAAGCTCAGGTACGTGGTGGCAGCGCTTTGCGACAACGTGGTCGAGATGTCCCCCAACCACGAGCACAACTACTGCTGCGCGGCAGGCGGCGGGGTGATAAACTGCGGCCCCCCCTGGAAGCTGTCGCGGCTCAAGTCCATCAAGGTCAAGGCCCAGCAGCTAGGACGGACGGGCGCCAGCCTCTGCATCACCCCCTGCCACAACTGCCACCACGGCATAGAGGACATAATAGGTCACTACCAGCTCCACATGCGCACCTCGTTCATCCTGGAGCTTTTGGTCAAGCAGATGAAGATGCCCGAGGGGGTCAGAGGATGAGCAGCATCACCTCAACGCCACTTCCAGCCCGGACCCTGATGTTTCTGGCCACGTTGGCTGTGGTGGCCGCCGCTCCCTGGGCGGTCGGGGGATGCAGGCGGCCCGAGGCCGGCCAGGGTCGGGAGCTGCCGCCAGGCACGCTGGTGATCCGCACCGACGCTCGCCTCGGCCCCTTGCGGCGGCCGCCAGTGGAGTTTGACCACGATCGCCACCAGAGGAGGGCCAAGGATGGCTGTGAAGGGTGCCACCCGCGCGACCCCAGGGGAGAGATGAGCCTCCTATTTTCGCGTTTCTCCGACGGGGACAGCAAGGGCAAGCTCATGGACCTCTACCACGACCGGTGTGTGGGCTGTCACAGGAGGAAAGGTGCGGGCCCCAGGGCTTGCGGCCAGTGTCACAGGAGGCGCCCGCCCGCTCGTCGGAGCTGGGTGGCCATCCGGTGGGACTACTCCCTCCACGGCCGCCACAGCCGGGCCTACGAAAAGCGCTGCTCAAAGTGTCACCACCTGCTCGACCCCGCGAGCAAGAGGCTGGTCTACCAAAAGGGCAAGGAGGAGGCCTGCGTCGCCTGTCACGGGGCGCGCGACAGGGGACGGCGTCCGTCCCTGCGGAGGGTCGCCCACGCCGCCTGCATCTCCTGCCACAGTCGGCGCAGGGCCAGAAAGCTCCTGGCCGGACCCGTGGGCTGCTCGGGCTGCCACTCCCGGGCGGCCCAGGTGGGCTACGCACGGACGAGGAGCCCGGAGCGAATCCTTCGGGGCCAGCCCGACTCCCTGTGGGTGAAGGCCAAAGGGGGCAAGGCGCGGAGGGTCCCGTTCGATCACAGGGGACACGAGAGAGCTGCCAGCCGCTGCTCGACCTGCCACCACAAGACCATGGCCCAATGCAATGAGTGCCACACCATCTCTGGGGACCCCAAGGGTGGCCTCGTGACCCTGGAGCAGGCCCACCACGATCCATCCTCCCCCAGGAGCTGCGTGGGTTGCCACCGGCGCCGCGCTGTGGCGCCGGGCTGCGCGGGCTGCCACGACTCCCGGGCGCCCGCGGCCAGGGGGCGTGCCTGCGCGCTGTGTCACAAGGGGCCCTCGCCCCCGGCGCTGGCCCCTGTTGCCCCTGGGCCGCGCCTGCTCCCGAAGCCCTTGCCCGCCCACTCCAAGCGCTTCCCGGAGACGGTGCGGATCCATGGGCTGAAGCGGCGTTTTGGCGCTGTGCGCATGCCCCACGCAAAGATAGTCGGCAAGCTGCATGCCCTCTCTTCCCGGAGCCGGCTGGCGCTGAGGTTTCACCGGGGAGAGGCGGCGCCCTGTGCGGGGTGTCATCACATGGGCAAGGCCGGGGCCGCGCCCACCCCGTGCGGCTCCTGCCACCCGCGCTCCGGCCACGCGACGGCCGACAGGCCGGGCCTCCAGGCCGCCTACCACAGGCAGTGCATGGGGTGCCACAGCCGCATGGGGCTGGAGAGGTTGAACGGCTGCACGAGCTGCCACAAGGTGGAGGCATCGGCCCGGGCCACAGGAGGCAAACCATGAGCATCTCCCGAAGAGGCTTCCTCGGGACAGCCACCCTGGCCGCGGGGGTGGCGGCGGGCACCGGGAGGGCCAGGGCCGGGGCCGGGAAGGACCGGTTCCCCGGTTACGCCGGATCCATGGGGCTGTTGCACGACACGACCCTCTGCGTGGGCTGCCGAGCCTGTGAGATCGCCTGCGCCAGGGAGAACCACAAGCCCAGGCCCACCGCGCGCCTGGGGGACAGGTCCGTGTTTGGGCGGCTGCGCCGGATCAGCGACAAGCTCTACACGGTGGTGAACCGGTACATCAAGGCCCGGGGCAAGAAGCCGGCGGTGTACCGCAAGCACCAGTGCATGCATTGCCAGGAGCCCTGCTGCGCCTCGGTGTGCTTTGTGCGGGCCTTCACCAAGACGCCCGAGGGGCCAGTGCTCTACGACCCGAGCGTGTGCGTGGGCTGCCGCTACTGCGTGAACGCCTGCCCCTACCACGCCCTCGCCTACGAGTACGACAACCCCATGAGCCCAACGGTGCAGCGCTGCACCATGTGCTACCCGCGGATCAAGGAGGGGAAAAGCCCCGCGTGCGCCGACGCCTGTCCCATGGGGGCCATCGTCTTTGGCAAGCGCGCGGACCTGGTCAAGCTGGCCAGGCGCCGCATGGCCAAGTACCCGGGGCGGTACGTGGATCACCTGTTCGGTGAGCACGAGTACGGCGGCACGAGCTGGCTGACCCTCGCTGGCGTGAGCTTTGACAAGCTGGGCCTGCCCACTGGCTGCAGCCACCGACCCCTGCCCGAGCTCACTTCGGGGTTTCTTTCCATTGTGCCGCTGGTGATCACGATCTACCCGGGCCTCTTGCTGGGCTTTTACTCCTTCACTCGACGCAAGGAGCGGCTGGCAGAGCGGGCCAGGGTCGAGGCCGCTGAGGCGGCCAGGGCGGCAGCCGAGGAGGCGGCCGCGGCCAGGGCCGCGGACCAAAAGAAGCTCAGCGAGGCCAGGCAGAAGAAGGCAGTGGACCTGGCCGTGGCAAAGGCCCTGGCCACGAGAGACTCCGAGGAGGGAGCTGGGCGCAGCGGCGGAGGAGAGGAGGGGCGCTCATGAGCGAGCAGAGCCACGCGGCCCCGAGGCCGCTTCTATCGCCCTTCAACGTGGTGGCGGCGCTGCTTCTGCTGCTGGGAGGCTGCGCGGCCGCGTACCGCTTCGCGGCAGGGTTGGGCCCCTCCACCAACCTGGACCATCTGAACCCCTGGGGGCTCTGGATCGGGTTTGACGTCATGACCGGGGTGGCCCTGGCGGCGGGGGGGTTCACCATCTCCTCGGCTGTCTACCTGTTCGGGATGAGGGAGTACCAGCCCCTGGTTCGGCCGGCGATCCTCACGGGCTTTTTGGGCTACTTCCTGGTGGTGGTGGGGCTCCTGGTGGACCTGGGCCAGCCGTGGCGTCTCCCGTATCCCTTCCTGGTCCAGTCCGGTCCCACGTCGGCGCTGTTCGAGATAGCCCTCTGCGTGGCCCTGTACCTGACCACCCTCTTCGTGGAGATATCTCCCGCAGCCTTCGAGTGGCTGGGGCTCAAAAGGTGGCGTAGGCTGGTTCACTCCATGACGATGGCGCTCACCATCTTCGGGCTGATCCTCTCCACCATGCACCAGTCCACCCTGGGGGCCATGTACCTCATCACCCCCTCCAGGCTGCACCCCCTCTGGTACTCGGCGCACATCCCTGTGCACTTCTTCGTGTCCGCCGTGGCCGCCGGGATCTCCATGGTCGTCCTGGAGTCCGCCCTCTCCCACAGGGCGCTCTCGGACCGGGTGGAGGTGAGCGGCGAGCGGCTGGACGAGATGACCGTGGGGCTCGCCAAGGCCGGCGCCGTGGTCCTGGGCGTGTACCTGGCCATCAAGGTGGTGGCCCTCTCCCTGGACGACGAGTGGGCGCTCCTGCTCACTCCCTATGGCCACTGGTACCTTTTCGAGCTCCTGGGCTTTGTCCTGCTGCCCATGCTCGGCTACATCGTGGGCCACAGGGAGCGGCGCCCCACCCTGATCCGGATCTCGGCGGGAGTGACGGTGGCGGGGGTGGTGCTCAACCGGCTGAACGTCTCCATGTTCGCCTACAACTGGCGCCTGCCCGCGGCGGACCGATACTGGCCTCACCCTTACGAGATAGCGGTGTCCGTGGCGCTTGTAACCTTCGGAGTGGTCATGTTCAGGTGGATCGCCTCGAGGATGCCCATCCTGTCCGAGCACCCCGACTGGCGGGGAGAGCACTAGGAGCTACTACGGTGCACACGCTGCAAGAGTTTCTGAATCACACAAAGGGGATGACCTACGTCATCTCGGCGCTCCTGCTGCTGGCCTCCATCGGCTTTTGGCTGTACTTGACCGGCCGGGAGGGTGGCGAGTAGCCCGGGGCAGGGAACCTGGCTGGAGATGGAGATGATGCAACGACCCGAGGAGAAGCTGGTGCTGGTGGTGGATGACGAGCCCGACGTGCGCATGGTCATCGAGGCGGCCCTGGAGGACGCGGGCTTCGAGGTGGTGACTGCCGCCAACGGCCGGGAGGCGTACAACCGGGTGAAGGAGCGCCCACCGGACTTCATCACCCTGGACCTGGTCATGCCCCAGGAGTCAGGGGCGCTCTTTTACCTGAAGCTGTGCAGGAACAAAAGGTGGCGCCAGATCCCCGTGATGGTGGTCTCTGCCCACGCCCACGACGAGCTGGGAGCAGAGGATTTCGCGCGTCTCATGAAGGGGCAGCCCGCCCCCAGGCCGGCGCACTTCATGGAGAAGCCCGTGCAGCCGGAGCTCCTGGTGAGGACGGTGTGCGAGGTCCTCGGGGTCGTGCCTCCCGAGGGGGCGAGCGGCGCCCGCGAGGAGGTGCTGGCCAGGCTCCGTGTCGCCGACCTGGAGACCCTGGAAAAGATCCAGTCAGTGCTCGACGAAGGGGAGGGCTGAGCCAGGGTGGCGCGTCGTGTGCCCCCAGGGAGGTCGCAGCTACAATGGCACCCGACGAGCTCAGAAACTGGATCAGCGAGCGCCTGTTCGACGTGGCGCCCGTTGCCATAGCCACCATTGACCGCGACTATCGCATCGTGCAGGCAAACGCCGCTTTCGAAGCCACCTTCGGAAAGTGGCAGGGGCGGCGATGCTACCAGGTGTACAAGGGACGGGACTCCCTCTGTCCCAGGTGCAAGGCTCGCCAGTCCTTCGACGATGGCCAGACCCGCGTGACCCACGAGGTGGGGGTCGACGAGGACGGATCCTTGACCAGCTACGTCAAGCACACAGTGCCCATTGTGCGCGACTCGGGGGAGATCCCCTACCTGGTGGAGATGTCCATCGACGTCACCGCAGCGGACCGGTTGAAGCTGGAGCACGAGCTGTTGTTCGAGCAGGTCCCCTGCAACATCGCGCTGCTGGACGAGGAGCTCAGGATCGTGCGGGCCAACAGCCGCATGCGCGAGGAGTACGGGCAGGTGGAGGGG
>JAJRWW010000197.1 GCA_024276595.1 Myxococcota bacterium | reverse complement strand
GCTGCGCGCGACCAGCCCATGATCAGGCGCAGCGGCTCACGGACCTGGGTGTGCAAGGACCTGCTGGATCTGGCCAAGGCGCTGGGAGGCTCAGCACCCGTCGCTGCCCGGAAGCTCTGCGACCAGGAGCGGCTGACCTGGGACGTGTTCCGTGCCATCGGTGAGGCTCGCAAGAGGCTCGCCGATCTCGCCCGAAAGGCGCCGAGCACCCGAGCCGCCAACAAGGAGCCACCGCCGGGCTATGGTGGATTCGGCTATGGTGGATTCGGCAAGCCTCGGGCGCGATCCAAGGGAGCCCCCGACCTGTGCTTCAAGGTGGACGACCGATTGGCCACAGAGACCGGGGCGTGGGCAAAACCTCACCGCGCTGCGTTGCACGAGCACTGCTTCGTGAACATCGGGAAGGTGATCCTGGCGCGGGTGGCAGCCAGCGCGTCTTGTCCTCAGGCTGCGCTCAGGATTTGGCGCCGCATTGTGAAGCGCAAGCTGTCGCCCCCGGGGCTCAAGGCGCTGATCAAGACCACCGCGCCGGTGTGCGGCCTCTCCAAGGTTCATCTCGGCAGAGTGAGCGTCACCGGTGCCCTGGATGCCATCGTGGTTCGACGTACAATCCTTGGCTACATACAACACATAAGCGCCTGCTACAGCAGAATCGGGCTCGCATCCAACCCCAGCCTGGCCGGTGCGGTTGGGGTCGCGTTCACCGTCAATAAAAGCGGCGCCGTGTCTCGAGTGGCGCTCAGCTCGTCAACTCTCGGTCACGCGGCGAGCGAGCAGTGTATCCGCGCCGCAGTACAGCGCTGGACCTTCCCGAAGTCTCACGGCCCGATGCCTTTTGTGAACCTCCGTTTCCATTTCAAGCCCAAGCCCGAGCCCTGATCGAGTCTAAACGCTCCATTGCGACCGGGTGCCCATGGGGAGGATGGCTTCGCCCGCCCCTCGAGGCCGGGCGCTCGCCTTTCCGGCCATGGGGAGGGTGCCCAGGGGCGCCCACCGCCCGGTCCTGCGTCGGGGCTGGCTGGCCGGCAATCATTGGCTTTCGGCGCCAGAATGTCGTATATCTTCCATGGTCAAGCGCGAGCTTCCCGAGCATGCGCCAGGAAGGGTCCGCCGGGAGCCCCTGGCGTGGGGAATGGTCGCTTTCAAAGACTCCCATGGTTGCTGCCGCTCGCTGCACGGCCGGGACCCGGGCGCTGGGCCCGGTGCTGGCCCTCGTCTTGCTAATCGGGTCGCCCGGTAGGGCCGACGCCCAGCCCGTGTCGAGCGCCCTCGACCGTGCCCGGGCCGCCTTTGCCCTGCGCAAGTACGAGCTGGTGGTCAAGATACTGCGTCCAGAGCTGTATCCTCGCAGCAAGCTCTACACCGAGGCAGAGGAGGTGGAGGCCTACAAGCTCATGGGGATCTCCCACTACTGGCTCTCACTGCTTTCCAAGAAGCCCTCGGACAAGAGGATGCACGCCAAGCAGGCCGAGCGGCAGCTCAGCGCCCTGCTCACCCTGCGGCCCCGCTTTCGTCTGGCCAAGCTGCGCTACACAGCGCACCTTCGGGCCTTCTTCAAAAAGGTCCGCAAGAAGCTCAAGGCCGCCGCATCCCCGCTAAAGGCCCTGGAGTCGGAGCTGAAGTACTGCCGCCAAAAAGCAGCGCTCATATCGAGGAGCTTCCAGAAGTACCGCGGACGCTGTCGCTCTCGGGTGGAGGTGACCACGAGCATCCAAAAACGGTATTTCTTCTGGAACTTCGTGCCCTTTGGCGCGGGCCAGTTTCAGAACGGGCAGAAGCTCAAGGGGGCCATCTTTGCCGTCACCCAGGGGGCCATGCTGCTTTTGAACATCACGGCGCTCATCATCGGAGAGACCCCCTTTGTTCGCGACGACCCGAATCGGAGCGTGGCCAACAACCACAAGTCTCGGGCCAGGGCCGCAGACATCCAGAAGCTCACCATCGCCTCGGGAACTATTTTTTGGTCCCTGGTGGCCTGGGGTATCATCGACGCCTTGGTGTTTTACAAAAAGACAACGGTCATCAGGCACAGGCGCCTGATCCCCCTGGGCAGCCCGAACGTGGGGCTCAGCCCCGAGCTCGGCTCGGGCAGCTTGCTGCTGAGCTTGCACGCCCGCTTTTGATGCCCGTGGGGAGCCGCCGGCCAGCCCGACTCAGGAGTAGTTAGCAGATGCCCTCGCTCAGAATAGAAGCTCCCGGTACCAAGCCCAAGGTCTACCACCTGTTCAAGAAGATAACGACCCTGGGCAAGGCCCCAGAGAACGACGTGGTGCTCGAAGACCCCTTGATTGGAGAGACGCACGCACACCTGCACTTCGACGGCAAGGGCTACGTGGTGCAGTCCACGCACAAGCAGAACGCCCTGCACGTAAACGGACGCAAGAAGAAGAAGGCCCGCATAGAGCACGGAGACAAGATCAAGATTGGCGCCTACGAGCTGCTCTTCAGCCTCTTCGACGAGCAGCCCGTGGACGAGGAGGAGGCTGCTGCCACGGTGGCGGATGTGTCGGGTTACCAGCGCCTGTACGAGTTCTCGGAGCGGCTCCTGCGGGACTACAAGCTGGAGTCCCTGCTGGAGACGCTCATGGACACGGTCATCGAGATCACCAGCGCCGACAAGGGCTTTTTGATCTTGACCGAGGGGGAGGACCTGAACGTGAAGGTGGCCAGGAACCTCAAGCGGGAGAACATCTTGAACGCCATGGCGCAGTTCTCCGACTCCATCGTGGAGAAGGTCATCCGCAGCCGACGACCGCTCATCGTCAGCGACGCCCTGAACGACGATCAGTTCTCCACTGCCAAGTCGGTGATGAACCTGAAGCTCTCATCGGTCATGTGCGTGCCGTTGCTGGAGCGGGGAAACCTCCTGGGGCTCATCTACGTGGGCAACGACAACGTGGTGGACCTTTTCGATGAGGCCAACCTGAACGTGCTGACGGTGTTCGCGGCCCAGGCGAGCCTGCTGATCCGCAACGCCCTCCTGGTCAGGGAGCTGCGCCTGGACAACGAGAGCCTCACCGAGCGCCTGGAGAAGATCGCCTTTGGGGAGATCATCGGCTCCTGTGCCGCCATGCAGGACATCTACAAGCGCATCCGCAAGATCGCCGGTACCGACGTCTCGGTGCTCATCACCGGAGAGACCGGCACCGGCAAGGAGCTCATCGCGCGGGAGGTGCACCGCCGATCCAACCGGGCGGAGGGGCCCTTTGTCACAATCAACTGTGGCGCCATCCCCGAGAACCTCCTGGAGTCGGAGCTGTTTGGGCACGTGAAGGGCTCCTTCACCGGAGCCGTGTCCACCAAGGAGGGGAGGTTCCAGGCGGCCACGGGAGGGACGCTCTTTCTGGACGAGATCGGCGAGATGCCCATGCAGCTCCAGGTGAAGATCCTTCGGGCCCTCCAGGAGCACACGGTGGTGAAGGTGGGGGGCAACAAGCCCGAGAGCGTGGACATTCGGATCATCGCGGCCACCAATCGCGTCCTGGAGGATGAGATCCGGGCGGGCCGCTTCCGAGAAGACCTGTACTACCGTCTCAACGTGGTCAACATCCACCTCCCTCCCCTCAGGGATCGAGGTGAGGACATCGTCCTCATCGGGAAGTACCTGCTGGGCAAGTTCACCCAGGAGTATGACGCGGCCACCAAGGGGTTCTCCCCCAACGCCATAATCGCCATGAAGAAGTTCGAGTGGCCCGGCAACATCCGGCAGATGGAGAACCACATCAAGAAGGCCATCATCCTCGGCGACAAGGCGCTGCTGGGTCCAGAGGACCTCGGGCTCACCGAGGAGATGATCGACTCGGTGGTCCCCCTGGCAAAGGCCAAGGAGGAGTTTCAGCGGCGCTACATCAACGACGTGCTCGCCCGAAACAGCGGGAACCGAACCAAGACGGCGAGGGACCTGGGAGTGGATCCCAGGACCATCTTCAGGCACCTGGAGAAGGAGGAGGGCCACGGGAAGGATGGCTGATTGGCCCCGGCAGCTATGCAACAAGTTCACAGTCAGCGCCAGCCGTGTCAGGTGTTACGAATCGTCCCTTGTGGCGCAACGGGCCTGTCCCTGGCTTTTCCCAATAATTGCGTCATAATCAGAGATGATGGCCTGCTTCTTGCTTAATTCATCGCCGATGACCCGCCCCGCGAGCATCGGCTCGCTCAGGGTCCTGGCGAGGTGCCTGGCTGCTCTCATGGTTATGACAATATCACTCCCCGGCTGCCCCATCCCCGTGCAGTACCCGATCACGCCGGACCCGGAGAACGAGCCACCGGTGGTCAACTCCGAGTTCTCGGACCCCTACATCGTTATGCGAGATCCGGTGATCATCGGCGGCGAGCCCCCCACCTTCGTCATCGTGGTTGACGACCCCAACCCTGAGGATCTCCTGCGAGTGAGGGTCATCAAGGACCTGCACGAGACCTGGTTTCCCACCGACCCACCGCAGCAGCATCAGCTAGTCCTTTGGGACAAGTCCATCAGCCCCCTGGACACCCTCGCTCCGGAGGACGCATCCAACATGGGCGTCTCAGCCACCACCCGCCGGGCGGAGATGGACCTGCTCATCAACCCCTGCGCCCCAGGGGACATTGACGTTTTCTTGACCGTGTGTGTGGCCGACAGCGAGTATGTGGCCCCCGACGAGGACTACCCCAACGAGGATCCCTGCATTCCTCGGGCCGGGTTCGTGGACCTGTACCCGGTGATCGTGCTGTGCGAGACCGAGTGAGCAACTTGAAGCAATACCGTTTTCACTACTTTGCCGAGCTGGAACATGACCGTAGAGAGATTGACGACCCTTAGAAGCTGGCTGGTACGACTGCTGTATCTGCTGGCCATGGCAGCCTGCGTCGGGTTGATCCTGGCGTCCCTCCAGGGCTGTGGAGACGGCCCCGCGGCCGGAAACTCGAACCCCGTAACCCCCGACTGTGAGACCGACGCCGACTGCGCGATCGGAGAGGAGCTCTGCTCCGCCTACAAGGTCTGCCTCCCTCGAGCCGACGGCAGGCTGGCCGTCGGCATAGAGCTCACCCCGCCCCCTGACTCCAATGTTGGCACCGACCAGAAGCTCACGCAGATCGAGATCCCCCCCTGGAGCATCGAGTACGGCGCCGACGGCCTCGTGCGCATCCTCTACCCCGAGGCGGTGCGTCTCACCGGCGCCCTGAGGGTGATCGACGACGGTGGACCCCTGGACGCCATGCAGGCCACGGTCACCGTGACACGGGACTCTCGTCTCCCCGGCCGTCCCAAGGTGGTGGTGAGCAAGATAGTGGACGCCCTGCGCACATACGTTCGCCCCAGCGACCAGGATGTTGCGGCCAACCCGGACTTCACGCTAATGCTTCCGGCCAACGTCACCCACTCCCTGCGCGCGACGCCGGCCCCCCCCTTCGACGAGCTCTTTCACCCCACCCACCTGGAGCTGACCCTGGGCTCGGATGAGCCCCTCGTGGTCATGTTCGGTGAGGCCGACACCACCGACTACCTGAGCGGCGTCGTGGTGGACGCCCTTGGCGCTGGCGTGGCCGCCGTGCAGGTCCGCGCCACCGACGCGGACACGGGGCTCATGGTCTCCAACGTGGGGCTCACGGACGACTGGGGCGAGTTCGTTCTGGCCGTGCCAAAGGGCCAGCGCACCTACAAGCTCACCTTCAGCCCCAGCGAGGACAACCTCTTTGTGCCCGAGACCACCCACGGCTCGGTCACCTGCTGTGAGCAGTCCGGCAACACCCTGGAGCACCCGCAGGACGTGGGCGAGTTCGTGCTCCCGGCCTTCCCGGCACCCAAGACCTTTCAGTTTGCCTTCGTCGGAATCGACACCTCTGGCGCCTCAGTCGGAGTGGTAGGCCTGGCGGCCACCTTCGAGACCACCGTGGGCCAGCCCGGAGGGGTCACCGGCACCTACAGCGTCACCGCCACGACCGATGACAACGGGATAGTGACCGTGGACCTGGTCCCCGGGGACATGGCGGAGAACCGCAGCTACAAGGTGACAATCATCACATCCCCCACCTCGGAGTTCGCCTCCGAGGTTCGGCAGGAGCTGCAGGTTGGCCCCAACGGTGGGGCCGGAGAGACGCTCTCCCTCCAGCGCAGGGTCCCCTTCACCGGGCACCTCTCTGCGGACAGCCCCTCCCTGGAGGCCATCACCATCAAGGCCAGGCGAAACGAGACCGTCCTCGACGGCCTGGGGGGCATCCTGTTGACCACGGTGACCGACGCGGACGGGCGCTTCAACCTGCTCCTGGACCCTGGCATGTACACCTTGGAGATCCAGCCCCCCACCTCCATCCCCCTCCCCCGCTGGGCCCTGGATGTCCCGGAGTTCGTTCAGCTCGACGCTGACGAGACCGTCTGGAATGCGGGGATAATATCCATCCCCTCCGCGGCGGTGCTGCAGGTGCAGGTGGACTCGGCAGATGGTGAGGCTCACCTGGAGAACATCTCGGTGGCGGCCTATCTCATCGATCCCGCCTGTGCATCAGAGGCCGGGGACCCCTGCGACTACGCGGCCATGCTCTTGGGAGAGGGGATCACCGACTCCGACGGCCTCGTGCGGCTCATCGTTCCCAACCCCTGAAGCTGCCCCCCGGGCTCACCTGGCATCGGCGCCCCCGTGGAGGCAGATGACGCGCGCGTGAGCACCCGAAAGGACCTGCGACGCGGTGTAGATGATCCCCGCCACCAGCCTGGCGTCCACTGTGACTCCTCGCAAGAGCCCTATGCGGAGCACATCCACAGGACCTCCCGACCTCGGCAGGGCGTGGAGCGCATCCCGCAGGGGAGCTATCAGAAACCCACCGGCCTCCCCCGCGCCCTCCCCAACGGGGTGCCCATCTTTGAGAAGGAGCACCCGCTTCGCTTCCAGCATGATCGCGCCGCCGGTTATGCTCAGCGTGACCGGGTTGCGGCCGGGCGGGAACCTGTACAGGTGTGGCGGCGGCCTGGAGGGGCAGCGCAGTCTCCCTTGCCACTGCCCCAGGTTCAGCCCCAGCCTGCCCCACCCCCCGCGGCGGAGCGCCTGCTCGAGGGTGTTCCAGCCATCCACCGAGACCACCTCCCCGCGGACGATGGCGGCGCTGGGTGCCAGGTATCCTGGCTGAATGGAAAGGGCGTAGAGCATCCCTTCCAGGTGAGCTACTGGAGCCCCGGGGGGGAGGAACCAGGAGTCGTTGACAGGGCGATCCAGGACCACGGCGAGGGTCTCTCCGTCTCCCCCCAACCAGAGGTTGATGGGCCGTGGCCGCGGAGGGCTCGTCCCCTCCTTGAGGCAGCCCGGACACGTGGAGCAGCGCGGGAGCGCAGTGAGGGGAGGAAGCTCGCGCCTCCATCCACAGAAGGTCTCTTGAAGGGATGGCTCCAACAGACAGGCTGCGGCCAGCTCGCAGCAGCGCCTCGCGGACCATCCAGTGGGGCACCCCGGTGGTCTGGCAGGGTCCGGGGACGCGACGCAGCGCTCCACGAGACGTCTCCCCACGGCCCTGGCCACCGGGAGTCGACAGCGCTCGCGGAGCTCGCTGTACTTTAGCCCGATGGCTGCCAGGCGCTCGTTCATGCGCCTGGAGTACTCCCAGCGGGACTCCCCTGGGAGCCGGGGAGTCACCACGCCCTGCGCTTCGGATCCATAGGCCCGGCAGGTGCTGCCGTCGGCACATCCGCTCCACAGAAGCCAAGGCGCCGAGAAGAGCACCCAGGCAATGGGGAGAGAAGACCGCAGGTGGAGACAGAGCGCCTTCATACCCCAGACTATAGGCGAACTTCACCGAAGGGGGCTAGTCCTTGATGAAGATCTCCAGCCCCTGGACCGGGGGGAGCCTGCGGAGCTTGGCGAGGGCGCGTGCCTCTATCTGTCGGACCCGCTCCCTGGAGATGCCGAAGCCGTCTCCCACGGCCTGGAGTGATAGTGCCGCCTCTCCCCCCATCCCGAAACGAGCGCGGATGATCGCCCGCTCCCTCGGGTTCAGGGCTGCCAGGGCATCCCTGAGGGTGTGCGCCAGGTCGGCTCGGTCGCAGGCCTCCGCCGGAGAAGGTGTTCGCTGGTCCGGTAGCATGTCCTCCAGGAGCGCGCCTCCCTGCTCCCCGAGCGGCGCCTGGATCGAGAAGGTCTGGCCGCGCGAAAGCAGAAGGTCGCCAACTCGCTGCTGGGAGCAGCACATACCTTCGGAAAGCTCCTCCACGCTCGGCTCTCTCCCCAGCTCCTGGGCCAGCTCCCGGGAGACAGAGGCCATCTGTCGCGCGGCCTCCACCGAGCTGATGGGTACCCGGACCGTCCGGCTCTGCTCAGCCACGGCCCGGGATAGCGCCTGCCGCAGCCACCACCGGGCGTAGGTGGAGAACCTGAAGCCGCGGCGATGGTCGAACTTCTCCGCAGCCCTCATCAGGCCGATGGCTCCCTCCTGCACCAGGTCCAGCATGGGGATGCCTCGCCCGGTGTGCTTCCTCGCCATCCAGACCACCAGGCGCAGGTTCGCCTCCACCAGGCGTCTCCTCATCTGTGCAGCGCGGCGCTCCGAGCAAGACACCTGCCCATGGATCTCCACCAGCGTGCCCCACGGGAGCTGCGCCTGGTGGGCGATGCGCCGCCGCCGTCGAGCCAGCTCCGCCTCCTCGATGGACGCGTCCATGCCCCCTCCCATGAGCGCGAGAAACCGCCAGCGCAGGGAGCGAACACAAGCCCCTGATATCCCGGCCGCCTCGGTCGCCGCAAAGAGAGCTGCGTCATTGGCATCAAGAGCTGCCTCCAGACGCGAGCGCTCCTCCTCCGACAGCCGCCTGCTGCTCAGCGCTCCGCGAAGCGCGGATCCTCGCTCCACCAGGGCCATGATGGTGTCGAGCTGCGCCGCGGTCTCCCGCGCGAAGCGCTCGGGTGAAGGCGAGGAAGCATCTTTCGTGGAGATCTCCTGGGGGCGCAGAATCCCGTCTCCAAGACGCAGCAGCTCCTCCTGAACCAGCGGCACTCGAAAGAGCGCCCGCCTCCCGCGGCGCTCCACCTCCTCCCAGCGGCTAGCCAGGCTCAGCTCCTGATCGCGCGTCATGGGCTCAATTGAGCTCACGCGGCGCAGGAAGGCGGACAGGCCGTCAGCCGTCTCCGAACGGCGGGGCAGCCCGCGCAAGGCAGGCGCCCAGGCAAGATCGTCTTCGGACCGAGCCCTGGACCGCAAGGGCCCTTGCTCCATGGGCTTCTCTGTCTGCTGGTCCTTCGGCACTTGTGGCCGATCCTTTCGCGGTAAAGCTGACAAACCGGCTTTGTTTTATCCTATATCCTGTCGGGGCCCAGTCAAGGGGCACGGCAGAGGGGGCTGCCCTGTCCCGGTGCTCCCGGGCGACATCACTATGGATCGAAGCCAGACCTGACTCAGGGACCCTTGACGAACCGCAAGCAAATGGGCGATCCTGCACGGGCCAGGGCAGACAATCCAGGCGCCAAGTGGGGATCGCATGCGCCTTCGCGGCGCATCCACCAGGAGCACCGACCCAGGACCAGATGTCGCAGCCACACGACGACAAGAGCTCCCTCGTGGGAGAGAAGATAGGCAACTACGAGATCGTGAGCCTGCTGGGCAAGGGCGGCATGGGCGAGGTGTACGTGGCGCACCACCCTGTGCTCGACCGCAAGGTGGCGGTGAAGGTCCTCTCCCGAGCGCTCTCCGACGACGAGAACCTGGTGGCCCGCTTCCGCCAGGAGGCCCAGGCGGCCGGTCGCATCGGGCACGACGCCATTGTCGAGGTGACCGACTTCGGCACCCTGCCCGACGAGCGCTGCTACTACGTGATGGAGCTCCTCAATGGGCTGAGCCTTCAGGAGTACCTCGACGAGCGCGGCGTGGTCACCGTGAGCGAGGCGCTGGCGATCCTGCGGCCGGTGCTAGACGGCCTGGCTGCGGCCCACGCGGCAGGCATCGTGCACCGGGACATCAAGCCCGACAACATCTTCCTGCACCGAGACCCCCAGGGCAAGCTCAGGCCCAAGCTGCTGGACTTTGGCATCGCCAAGCTGATGGATCCCAACGTGGGCGATGGCAGCGTGGAGACCCGCACAGGACAGCTCCTCGGCACCCCCCTGTACATGTCCCCAGAGCAGGCGGCGGGGGAGACCCAGAGCATAGGCCCGTGGTCGGACATCTACTCCGTGGCCGCCGTCCTGTTCCGCATGCTCACGGGCAAGCCCCCATACCAGGCCAAGAGCTTTGGCGCCCTGCTGCTCAAGCACATGCAGGACCCGCCCCCGGACCTGACCTCGGAGCGCCCGGACCTCTCATCCGCTCTTGACGGCCTGATAAGGGGGGCCATGGCCAAGACCCCGGGTGAGCGCTGCCAGACGGTGCGCTCCTTTCTCCAGCAGCTACTGAGCGAGGCGCCCGAGCAGGGCCAGGTCTCCCACACTCTGCCCGGCCCCATCCCCCGCGACCGGGCTCAGATCGCCACCGAGCCAACCATGCGCGCGGAGAGCTCCCATGAGCTGCCCACCGAGGCAATCTCCTCCACAACTCCCGCCAACTTGAGCGCACCTGGTCCCGAGGGGGAGCCGCCCGGACCTCGGTCGGTCGTGGCCGAGAGCGATGACCCACCCCAGGACGAGGCCCAGCCGTCGCCGCAGAGCAAGCGCGCGTGGGGGAGGAGGATCCTCATGGGCGCCGGAGCCCTGACCGCCCTGCTGCTGGCGGGCTGGGCCATCGCCTCCTGGCTCCCCAGATCACGGGTCCAGGCACCCGCGGCCCCTGATCAGTCTCCTCCAGCAGCCCCTCAGCCTGGCCCTTCCTCTCCGCCGCAGCCCCCGACCAGGCACCCACCAGCCGCGACCAACCCGTGGGTTCTGGTCTCCAGACCGGCGCACCCGCTCCGCCTGGGCCTGGGAAAGGTGGCGGCAGATGAGCCCTACTTCCGCCTGATCGCTGGCTGGACCTGTTGCACGCGCAGCTTCCAGATCCAGCAGCACGAGGTCACCTGGGGAGAGTACCGCCCCTGGGCTGCGGCCCGGGCCGCAGCACGGGCCCAGGCGGCGTCCCCTGAGGGAGCTGCCAGCGCAGTCGGGAGGCACGCTCCCATGCAGGCGCCTCCCGATGCCGCTCACCAATCCAACCTCCCGGCCGTGGGGGTGGGTTGGAAGAGCGCCATGGCGTACTGCGCCGCGCTGGGCGCACGCCTCCCCAGGGAGGTGGAGCTGGAGTACGCTGCCCGCGGGCCGGAGCTCGCCCTCAACCCCTGGGGCTCCGGAGCGCTGGACCCGGCCAGAACCGCGCTGCTCGTGGGAAGTAGACCCACGCTGAGGCCGGTCTGCAGCTCCGACCAGGACGTCATCCGCCACGGGGGGAAACGCCTCTGTGACCTGGCCGCCAACGCCATGGAGTGGACCCTCGACCCCTACACCCACCCGGTGACGCCCAAGACCCCCCCCGCGCAGTTCCCCTTCGCCGGGCTGCGCGCGCGTCACTGGCGTGCGGTGCGCGGCCTGCCCATCTTGATGGAGACCGATCCCGTGCCCCGAGCCGCGAGCCTCTACCGGGCCCCGGGCTGCATCTCCATCCGGGTCTGCATGGACCCCGAGCGGCGGCGCCAGCACGCATACACCGGCTTTCGCTGCGTGCGCGGACCTCGCAGCTAGGGGCAGCGAAACACCGGGGCCTTGCCGAGGTGGATCCAGAGGTAGTCCTTCACGATCCCGCCCACGACCATGGAAAAGAGGGTGCGGGGTCTCGATAGCACCTGTGCAAAGCCCACCCAGCGGCCCAGGCGCAGCCGAAGAGGATCACCCCATCGGTGGTTCAGGTAGAAGCGCGACTTCAGCGCATTGGGGGTCGCAGCCCTGGCCTCCCCGGTGAGCACCCGTTGCAGCAGCGTCAGCTTGCCCGTGCTCGCGCGCACACCGGTGATCTGCCTGCACCTGCGGTCAAAGGTGTTGCGCCGCACGGAGACAGCGCCGCCGGGCGCCACGGTGACGTGTACGCAAAGGAGCGGGACCTGGGCCCCCACCTTCACGGCGAAGTCCAGGCGTACACTCCTGGCGCGGGACGGAGGCAGGTCCATGCGGAACCTGGCTCCCCGCCCCCGAGCGGGCACATCCGCCAGGAAGCGGCTCCCCATCCACGCCTTCACGTCCACCCGGGAGGCCGCGAAGAGGTCCACGGTCAGCCGCACCACCCGCCGCCTACGTCGCACCACCTTCAGCTTCCGGAGGTCCAGCACGTCGGTGCCAAAAAGCTGGGTGCCTATGTACGCGGATCCGCCCGCAGGTACGACCCCCACGCCGATGTACTTCATGCGCGCCTGGACCATGTTCGCGAAGTGCCCCGGGCTCCGGCGCCAGGACTCGAACATGGCGAGGGCCGGGTCTCCGAAGCCAGCCACCTTGCCAATGTTCTCGGAGACGTAGGGATCCAGGAAGCCGGCGTGGCAGGCCCGCTGGGCCGGGCTGGCCCAGGCCTTCACGGGCGAGCCGTGACCGTAGTAGCGCCTGGTGAGCATCTCGATGCTGTGCTGCCGTGCGGCCACCCTGAGCCGCCCGTCCGGCTTCAGGGCCCCGAGCCCCCTTCCCTTGCGGAGCCGATTGACGTACGCCACGATCCGGTCCTCCATGGCCTTGAGCCCCTTGAAGGAAGAGGGACCCCAGGGAGGGACGTGGGCCAGCGCGCCCCGAGTTGGCCGTCGCTGGTCAGCGCGGGAGGGCGAGCCACCCACGGCCTTGGGCCGGGGCGAGCCGCTCCCCGGCGACGCGACAACCGGCGCCGCGTCCCAGCCCTCTGCTGCGCCAGAGCCAGAGCCGGAGCCGGAGCCGGAGCCGGAGCCAGAGCCGGAGCCAGAGCCAGAGCCAGAGCCGGCTCCCGGCTCTGTGGTCCCGGCCAGGCCCTGGGCGGGCCGGGTGGCGGGAGCGGTGGGCGCACACGCCAGCAGGAGCACCGCTCCCAGCAGGGGCAGGGGTGCCGGCCGCCAGTAGCGCCCTTCAACTGTCGGCCGGCGAGCTCTCCCAGGGGCCAAGGTCACGCTGCAGTGTCTACAGAGGCGTTGGAGCATTGACAGACCACCTCTCTCCTTCGACGCTCAGGTTACTATTGTGTCCGCCACGGCGAGCGGCGCAAACGCTCTACATGCCGGTGTCGTGGTCGATGAAGGACCAGGAGAGGCCGAAGCGCTCTGCCAGGTGTGAGGCCAGGGCCTCCACACCGAAGCGCTCGGTGGCGTAGTGCCCCGCGAGGCAGACGTTGACGCCCATCTCCTCTGCTTCCAGGTAGGTGCTGTGGCGTGCCTCTCCTGTCAGCAGGGCGTCACAGCCTGCCACACGAGCCTCCTCCAGAAACCCTCCCGCGCTGCCGGTGACCAGCGCGACCCGTCGGATCCGCTCGGGGCCAGTGGGCAGCAGCTTCACCGGGCGACCGACCGCCCGCTCCACGAGCGAGGCCCACTCGGCTCGCTCGTGGTCGCACTCCAGGACTTGGCCCAGGTGTCGCCCTCGGTGCTCGCCAAAGGGAGCCACTGGCTCCACGCCGAGCGCCCTGGCCAGTCCAACGGCGTTGCCCACCTCCGGGTGTGCATCCAGAGGCAGGTGGCAGGAGTAGATGGCGAGGTTGGCTCGAATGGCGGCCGAGATGCGCCGAAAAAGCGGCCCGGTGAAGGGCCTGAGGCCGCCCCACAGAAGACCGTGGTGAACGAGCAGCAAATGAGCGCCAGCCCCTGCGGCGGCGTCGATTGTGAACTGGCAGGCGTCAACCGCCGCGACGATCCTGGTCACCGGCCCGGTCCTCTCGAGCTGCAGACCGTTCTCCGCGCCAGGGAAGTCCTCGAAACCCCCCAGGTCCAGGTAGTCGTCGAGGTACCCGCAGAGCTCACCGAGGTCCATTGGCAGCATCCAGGTGAATCTGGTCCGAGGGCATCACTGCTCGCGCTTGATGACCATCGCCGTGGAGACGCCTCCGCCACCGCAGATGGATGCCACGCCGAGGGTGCCGCCCATTCGCCTGAGGGCATAGAGCAAGGTGACAACTATCCGGGCGCCGCTTATCCCAGTTGGGTGCCCCAGGGCGATGGCTCCGCCGTGCACGTTCAGCTTGTCTCTATCCCAGCCGAGCATCTTCTCGTTGCAGAGCACCTGGGCGGCAAATGCCTCGTTGACCTCGATGAGGTCCATGTCCTCCAGCTTCATCCCGGCGGCATCCAATGCCGCCGGGATGGCCACGCCAGGCCCCTCTCCCATGAACTTGCCATCCACCGCCACGTTCGAGTATCCCAGGATGGAAAACAGCGGCGCGACCCCCAGCTCCCTGGCCCGCTGCCGGGAGGTCAGCACCAGGGCGCAGGCCCCGTCGGTCATTCCACATGCGTTTCCGGCTGTGACGCTCCCGCCCTCCGGCTTGAAGGCGGGGCGCAGCCTGGCCAGCTTCTCCACCGTGGTGCCCGGGCGGATGGACTCGTCCTTCTCGAAAAGAAAGGCATCCTTCTTGCGGGTGGCGGGGATCTCGATGGGCGTCAGCTCCTCATCGAACCAGCCATTCTCCTGGGCTGCCGCCGCCTTGGCCTGGCTCTGGGCCGCAAGCTCGTCCATCGCCGCCCGGGAGATGCCGTGCTTCTCGGCGACGTTCTCGGCGGTCATCCCCATGCCGTAGCCTGCCACCGGGTCGATGGAGTCGGACCAGCCGTCCATCAGGGTCTTGTCCCCCATCTTGAAGCCCTCCCAGCGGGCGTTCTTGAGCAGATAGGGAATGGTGGACATGGAGTCCATGCCGCCGGTCACAACCACCTCCGCGTCCCCCAGCCTGATGGCCTGGGCGCCCAGCATGAGCGTCCTCATGCCCGAGGGGCAGGCCATGTTGATGGTCTGCACCGGAACCTCCACGGGGAGCCCTCCGAAGAGCGCCGCAGAACGGGCTGGGTTGGGGCCATTGCCGGCCTGCCGGCAGTTTCCGAAGATCACGTCATCCACCTGCTCTCCGGTGATCTGGGCCCGGCGGAGGGCCTCCTTTATGGCCACGGCGCCCAGGTGGTAGGCCGCCATGTCCCGAAGGGTTCCGCCAAACCGCCCCATGGGGGTCCGCACGGCGCTTACGGCAACAACATCTTCAAGCTCGATCATCTTCGTCTCCTGTGGTCTCTCGGGAGATACCTCCGGTGGGAGCGAGGGGGTCACTCCCCTCAGCCCAGGAACTGTCCACCGTCAACATTGATCACCTGGCCGGTCACGTGCCGGGAGAGATCCGAGGCCAGGAAGGCTACCACGTGCGCCACCTCCTCGGGCTGACCCAGCCGCCCCAGGAGGATCTCCGCCAGGGCCATCTCCTTCACCTTCTCCGGGGCCTGCTTCATCATCTCCGTCTCAATCAGCCCTGGGGCCACTGCGTTGACGTTGATACCATACTTGCCCAGATCTCGAGCCGCCGTTTTCGTCAAGCCGATTATCCCTGCCTTGGAGGCCGCGTAGTTGGACTGGCCGAACTTGCCGCGCTTGCCGTTGATGGAGGTGATGTTGACAATCTTGCCATACTTGTTTTCCCGCATTATGGCCGCGGCGTGCCGAATGTAGTTGAAGTATCCCTTCAGGTTTATTTCCAGGACCCTGTCCCACTGCTCCTCCTTCATCTTCCAGATGACCCCGTCCCAGTTGATGCCGGCGTTGCACACCAGGATGTCCAGGGTGCCCCACTCGGCCACCACGGCATCCACCATCTTGCCGGCGTCGTCAAAGGATGCCACGTCCGCCTGAACCACCATGGCCTTGGCGCCCGCCTTCTCCACCTGGGCTCCCACCGCTCCGGCCTCGTCGGC
>JAJRWW010000196.1 GCA_024276595.1 Myxococcota bacterium | reverse complement strand
TTATTGGGTTCGTCTTCGCGCTGGTGGCGATGGCCTCTCCCTGGAGCATCCCGCGCGCCCGCGCGGGGGGGTTCACCATCCCACTCATCGGAGGCCGGGCCTCCACCAAGCTCGCCTTCGTTGCCAGGCCCGACGACACCTCGGCCAGCTACCACAACCCGGCTGGCCTGAGCCTGCTGGGGCCCTATCAGATCGACATCAGCGGCACGGGGATCCTCTCCTACAGCGCCTACAGGCGCTGCTCTGTGGCCAGCCCCATCGGCTGCGCCACGGACGCGAGCGGAAACATCCGCTACGAGCCCACGGTGGAGACCACGAGGTACGGCAAGCTACCCCGGGGGTTTGGCATCCTGCCCTTTCTGGGCATGTCCGGCCGCTTCGGCCTCAAGCGCTGGAACTTCGGCCTGGCCGTCTACTCCCCGCACAACGCCACCGGCTCCTTCCCGGACTGCGAGCGGGACGAGAACGGCGCCCCCACCGACTGCTCCATGGCCCCCCAGCGCTTCCACGCCATGCTGGGCACCATCAACACCATCTACATCAACCCCACAGCCTCCTTCGAGCCGCACCCCGCCATCGCCATCGGCCTGGGGGTCTCCGCGGTGCGAGCTTCCATCCTGCTGGACCGCTCCCTGTGGGTGGGCGGAGAGGACGGCATGGCCTCTCTTTTTTGGAACGGCGAGGGGCGGGTCCGCCTGGAGGCATCCACCTGGTCCTGGGCCTTCAACTTCGGCCTCATCTGGCACGTGGGCAAGACCTTCCCCAGGGCCCGCCCGCTTCGGGGGCTCCGGCTCGGCTTCAGCTACTCCAGCCAGACCAGGTTCTCCTTCACCGACTCCATGTCCATCTACCAGCCGGCCATCCACTCGCTCCTCGTGGAGAACGCCGGCTGTAGGCGACACCCCACGGACAACGCCCAAAAGGGCCACGTGCTGTGCAAGGCCAAGGCCGACTTCACCTTCCCGCGCCTGGTCCGCTTCGGCTTCAACTGGGAGATCACACCCGAGATGGACATAGGCTTCGACGTGTTCTGGCAGCAGTACTCCGTCTACAAGGAGATCCGCATCGACTTCGTGGAGCCGCTGGAGCTCTCCACGGGAACAACGGTGAACGGAACCTCCGAGCCCAAGAGATCCTTTGATAGCTGGTCATTCGCCCTGGGCTTTCAGTACGCTCCCAGGTGGGCCAAGGGGCTGGAGATGCGCTAAGGTGTGATCTTCGACCAGTCTCCCTACCCGGACTCCACCTACACGCTGCTCTCCCCGGACGCCGACAAGATTGGCTGGTCGCTCGGGGTCTCCTACGTCTTCCCCTTCGGCCTGGAGGTCGGCGCTGGCTACATCATGCTCCGGTACTTTGATCGTATCATCCGCAACTCGCAGATAGTGCCCAAGATCTGCGAGCCCGGGGACGCCGACTGTCAGCAGAGCTATCCGGACGCGCCCTTCTCCATGAACGGCGACGTGAAGAACAAGATAGTCCACCTGTTCGCCATGCACCTGGGCTGGCGGTTCGGCGGTGGCAAGCCCACGCTCACCCGGCGGGCGGGCGCTCCCACCTCGTCCACTCCACGGTGACCCCCGCGCAGGTAGCCACATGAGCCCCCCAGGAGCCAGCCAGAGGTCGCCGCAGCTCGTTCTCAGGGAGATCATGGAGCCCTACGATGGGGGCCCTGACTCCACCAAGGCGAGCCTGGTGGTGGACCTGTTCGTGCTGGTGTGCATCCTGGCCTCCTGCGCCCTCATCCCCCTGGAGCACATCTATCCGGGTCACGGAGAGCTCTTTTGGCAGCTCGAGCTGACCTTCACAATAATCTTCGTGGTGGAGTACCTCTGCCGCTGGTACGCCTCCCCGAGCCGGCTCAAGTACCCCTTCACCCCCTTCGCCCTCATCGACCTGGTGGCCATCCTGCCCACGCTCTTGATGCTCTCGCACGAGCTGCTCATGCTGCGCATGGTCCGCGGCATCCGGCTGCTGCGGCTCTTGCGCCTGCTGCGGCTCTTGCGCCTGCTGAAGTTTCTGCGCTACGGATTTCTCATCTATCGAGGCATCGTGCACGCCCGCATCTGGCTCTCCGCGGTGAACCACCAGTACCGCCTCAAGGAGCTGGGGCGCCTCTTCGTCTGGGTGGGGGTAACCTGGATCATCGGCTCCAACCTGCTTTACGTGACCGAGTCCACCCTGGTGGGCAAGGGGCCCTTCCACGACTACTGGAGATCCTACTGGCACATCCTCATCGTGCTCGTGAGCGGCATCGAGGACAAGGAGCCCCTGTCACTGCCAGGGAGGATAGAGGTCACGGTAATGCTGGTGGCCGGCATATGCATCGTGGGCATGCTCACCGGTGAGATTGTCGTCATCCTGGTCAAGAAGGCCCAGCGGGTGGGCAAGGTGGCGGTCAAGCCCCCCGAGGGAAGGCTGGAGCGCCACTTCGTGATCCTGGGCAACAACGCCCACCTGGACGCCGTTGTCAAGCAGCTCCACGCCGCCACCCACGGCCACAACTACATCCTGCTCGTGAGCCCGGAGGCCGAGGACCTCCCGGCCACGGATCCCAAGGTCTACTCCAGGGTCTTCGCCCTTGGGGGCGACCCGGTGCGAGTGGACGTGCTCAGGCAGGCTCAGCTCGACAAGGCCCTGCGGGTGGTGGTGCTGGCGTCGGAGGAGGACGACTCCCTGGTGCCGGCGCACATGGTGGACAACCGCACCCTCATGGAGACCATCGCCGTGGTGTGCGGCCGCAGGCTCCCCATGATCGTCGAGCTGCGGGATCCGGGCTCATTCGAAGACGTCCGCGCCCTGCAGCAATGCGGCGTGGAGTTCATCCTCTCCAAGCGCTACGGAGAGATCTTGATCAGCCAGGCCGCCAGAAACCCCGGGGTGACGGAGATATATGATCGGCTCATGACCTTCTCCGACGACACGAACGAGTTCTACACCATCGGAGTGCCCCCCGAGCTCGTGGGTCAGCACTACCGGTCGGCGCAGCTCTTTTTCCTGGAGATGGAGGAGGACGACCTCACCCTGGTGGGCATTGATCGCTCACCCCCGGAGCTACCCCACACCGTCTTTTGGCTCAACCCCAACACCTCGGACTGCAAGCTGGAGGAGGAGGACATGATCCTCCGAGAGACAGACAGGCTCATCGTGCTGGCCTTTGGTCGCCCCAGCCTGGAGGAGGTGAGCAAGGAGGACATATGGAGTGGAAAGATCCTCCACCGGAGCTGAAGGATCACGTGGTCATCTGCAACTGCTCGGAGCAGGTGCATCGCATTGTGGCCGAGCTGCACGCCGACATGGTCTCGGACAAGCCAGACGTGGTGCTGCTGCTGCAAGACAGCGAGCTGTGGCGCTGCAACCCAGGCTGGCACCCCTCACCGGACAACGGCTTCACGGGCGAGCATTTCTTTGTCCTGGATCGTCCAGGAGGTCCGGCGGACCAGCGCAACCTCATGGCGGCCTCCATCCGCGACGCCAAGGCGGCCATCATCCTGGCCGACCCTCGCCAGCGTGAGCTGGCCGACGCCCGCTCCACCCTCGTGGCCATGGCCCTGGAGCAGCAGAACCCCGACGTGCACACGGTCATGGAGCTCATCTCTTCCGTGAACCGGGAGCACCTCCGCGCCACCGAGGTGAACGAGGTGGTGTGCGTGGTGGAGATCGCCGAGCGGCTCATTGCCCAGAGCTGCATCACCCCTGGGGTGAAGAACGTGTTCGAGTCGGTGCTGGTCAACAGGCCCGGCACCAACAACATCTACATAGTCCCGCTGCCCGAGGAGCTCGTGGGCACAACCTACCGGGACTTGCTCCGGCGAGCGGTGCTCTCCCAGGCGCCCTTTCAGATCATCGGATTCATTCAAAACAGCTTCCTGCCCTCGGATTCGGGAGAAGAAGAACCCCTTGGCCACTGCTCCACCTCCTCCGGGGCAAACGTCAAGCCCAGGCAGGAGTTCGTCATCAACCCGCGCCACAACGCCGATCCAGGGAGGGACACCCCCCTGGGAGAGCTGGATCAGATCGCGCTCATCGCCTACGAGAGGGTGGAGCTGAGGGACTATCTCCTCTCCGCCGAAGGGGGGGGCTCACAGGGCGATCCCCCTGGCAACGAGCCAACCAGCCCGGGGGAGGCCGGCGGAGCCAGCCCGGGGGAGGCCAGCGGAGAAAGGATCCTGCAATGAGCCTCTTTTTCGAGAACGCCACCCTGGTCGAGCTCTCCCCACCTGCGGTCAGGAGTGGATGTCACCTGCGGTGCGAGGGGGGCCTGATCGCGGCCGCTGGCCCCGACATCAAGCCCGCGGAGGGGGACGAGGTGGTGGACATGCGGGGCCGAGTCCTGATTCCCGGCCTGGTGGTGGGACACCACCACCTGTACTCGGCCCTGGCCCGGGGCATGCCCTTCCCATCCCCGGGTCCCCGAAGCTTCCTGGAGACCCTGCAGATGGTCTGGTGGCGCCTGGACAGGGCCCTCGACCCCGAGTCGGTCTACTGCAGTGGCCTGGCGGGCTGTGCTGATGCCCTGCGCTGTGGGGTGACCTCCATCGTGGATCACCACGCCTCGCCCGGCTGTGTCGAGGGCTCCCTGGACGGGATCGCCCAGGCCATGGATGAGCTGGGCATGCGCGGCCTGCTCTGCTACGAGGTGTCCGACCGGGACGGCCCCCACGTGGCCGCCCTGGGCCTGGAGGAGAACCGCCGGTTCTTCTCGGAGCACGTTGACCACCCCACCCTTCGAGGCATGATCGGCGCCCACGCCAGCTTCACCATCGGCGACGCCACCCTCGACGCAATCGCGGACCTGTGCGCCGAAACAGGCGCTGGCGTGCACATGCACCTGCTGGAGGACGCCGCGGACCGCGACATCTCCGAGGAGAAGCATGGCGCCGACCCGGTGACCCGCCTCCGAGAGCGGGGGCTGCTCGGCCCCCGGGCCCTCCTCGCCCACGGCGTGCACCTGGAGCCGGAGGAGCTGGATCTCCTGATCCATGCCGGGGTGTGCTTTGCCCACAACGCTCGGTCGAACATGAACAACCGGGTGGGCTCGGCGCCCGTGGGGCGCATGGGAGACCGCGTGGTCCTGGGCACGGACGGCATCGACGGAGACATCCTGGCCGAGGCCCGGACGGCCATGTTCCGGGGTAGGGAGCACGATCCCCCCCTTGACGGGGCACGGGTGGCCAACATGCTCCGCCGCTCGGCAGACCTTCTGTCTGACTACTTCGACATGCAGATCGGCACCCTGGCCGTGGGCGCCGCCGCAGACCTCACGCTGCTGGACTACGATCCCCCTACGCCCCTGACCCGCGAAAACCTGCTGGGGCACCTGGGGTTCGGCTGGGGAGCTCACCTGGTACGCTCGGTCGTGGTGGCCGGCCGCTTCGTTTACCGGGACCGGCAGATCCTGCTGGCCGACCCCGCTCGCATCGCCGTCCGCACCCGCGCC
>JAJRWW010000195.1 GCA_024276595.1 Myxococcota bacterium | reverse complement strand
GGGAAGTTCTCGGACAAGGTGCTCAAGGACCTTCAGCTCCACATGTGGTACCTGTACGCCAGCAAGTACAAGGATCCGAGCAGCTACGCCACCCCGGATGAGAGGCACTCGCTCACGCTGATTCCCGAGCCGACGATCAAGTACGACGACATCGTCAGGACCTTGGATGTCCTGAGGGAGATCCCCCGGAATGCGCGTAACCCACCGGTGAAACACGCGATTCCCTCCTCCGGGTGCGCGATGAAGTACAACAAGAAGACCGGCGGTTGGGGGTTCATGGAGCAGGGGGGAGTCAGCGTCAAGGAGACGGCCTGCATGTACTTCAGGATAACCTTGGCGCTTGGATCCTCGTGATCTCTTGGCAATGAGCGTTTTTTTTGGAACCCGGCCAGGGTTTTGGACACCTACCCATGAGACGTTGACCCATTGGTGGTGTCTCAGCTTGACGCGGCCGGTGCAACCAGGGACGAGAGTAGGCGACAATGTCTGATATGAGCCCCGAGCAGGCACACTGGTTCGAGAAGAAGAAGCAGAAGAAGGCCCTGAAGCTGGCCTTGAGGCGTCGCCCAGAGGACAACCCTCTGCGAATCACCTCCCTGATGGACGCCCTGACGATCATTCTCATCTTCTTGCTCAAAAGCTACGGCTCCGACCCCATCAACATCTCCCAGAAACCGGGTGAGATGCTCCTGCCGAAGTCGGTGTCGACGACCAACATGGCGAACGCGGTGGATATTCAGGTTACCGCCTCCACCATCCTCGTGAGGAACAAGGCGGTGGTGAACGTCAAGAACGGCAAGGTAGACGCCAACTCCAAGCGGGACGGCCCAGACGGGTTCTTCATCAATCCGCTCTTCAAGAAGCTCAAGGAGGAGGCCAAGGCGCTGAAGGCGGCGGAGAAGCAGGGCGGGAGGCCCTTCAAGGGCGACGCCATCCTGGCGATCCACAAGGGTACGCCCTACCGACTCCTGGCCGAGGTGCTTTACACGGCAAACCAGGCCGAGTTCAAGACCTACACCTTCGCCATCGTGAAGATGCGAGAGTAACAGAGCCGGCGACTTGGAAATAGCTCCGGCTGCTCCGGAGCGGGCTTTGGGAGAGGCCCAGGGTAACTGCCGGGGGTCATACAGGGACAGGGAGAGCTACTATGGCTCAAAAAGGCAGATCGGCTTCGCCGAGACCATCGCATCGGAAGGTTCTTCGCATAGGCATCATCCAGGGAGGGCGAATCATCGAGGAGCACCTGGTGCGCGAGCACCGGGACATCTCCATTGGGCAGGGTCCCCGAAACACCTTTATCATTTCCTCGGCGAACCTGCCGCGGTCGTACAAGGTGTTTCACGAGAAGGACGGCAGCTACACCCTCAACTTTGCGGCAGGCATGGACGGCCGGGTGACAGTGGGCGGCCATGTGCGCACCCTCGGACAGGCGAGGGAGATGGGCGCCGCCAAGAAGGTGGGCGACTGGTGGCATCTGCCCATGGACGGGCAGGCCCGGGGAAAGCTCGTGATCGGCGACGTCACGCTGCTGTTCCAGTTCGTGCAGGCGCCGCCAATGGTGCCCAGAGCCAGGCTGCCTGCCACGATCCAGGGCTCCATCGGGAGCCGAATGGATCCCGCCTTTACCGCGATCCTGGCCGGATGTGTGGCCCTGGCGGCCGCCATGTGGGTCACCATACAGGTGATTCCAAAGCCCCAGAACGTCACCCGCTCCAGCCGGCTTCGCCAGCTCGTAAAGAGCGAGATGAAGCGTACCCACGTCAAGCCGAAAAAGCCCCCCAAGCCCGAGAAGGTCACCGACAGCCAGGAGGGCAAGCAGGGCGACAAGACTGGCAACTCTGCCAAGGCTCCGGTGCGCAAGGCCACTGGCCTGGGCAAGAAGAACCCGGGCAAGGGCCACAAGCCCGCTGGCCCCCTCAAGAAGGGCTCCAAGGCCTACAAGGAAACCCTCAGGGAGCTGACAGACATAGACGTCGCCTCTGGAGACGACAAGATGAAGCACGTGGCCATCGCGGGCAAGTGTCGTACGGCGGCAGAATGCGCACGCGCCATCTCCGGCAGGGACCACCTCGGCAAGGGTGGAGGCTTCGGCGACCTGGATGATCGCGCCAAGCACTCCTCGGGCTCCGGGGGGCAGGGGGTTGGAGGCGGGGGTCCCAGGTCTGGATCCGGTGGGAGGCGAGGGCTGGCCGGCCGGAGGGGCTCGGGAGGGCTCGGCGTGCGGGGTACCGGCACTGGAAAGGGGACCACCGTGATGGCCATGCGACCCATGAAGGTCGTGATGATCCGTGGGAAGGTCTCCTCCTTCGTGCCTCCGGCCATGGTGGGCGGGAGCGCGGGATCCAGGGTGCGGGCAAAGATCCGAGCGAGGGTGTACGGGCTCCGCCGCTGCTACAATCGCGCGCTCATCAACAACCCGCGCCTCTCGGGCACGGTCAAGATCTCCTTCATGATCATGCCCAACGGCCGGGTGAGCAACGTCAGCGTGGTGTCAGGCATGGGAGGATCCATAGTGAGCTGCGTCAAGGGCAAGGTGCGGCGCTGGCACCTGGGCAAGGTCCCCAACCAGGTCTTCTACGGGCCCTTCGTGGTCCGTTTCTCCCCCGGAGGCTGAGGGGTCCGGACCACCAACCTTATTGTATGCGGTGCGCAGGCGGGCAGAGGCGTTCAGCACGATGCCATGTCTTTGCCGTGAAGAGCTCCTGGCGCGCGGTTTCCATCTTTTCTTTACAGGGCAAAGATCCGTGCTACCCCATAGGGTAGGGTCGTGGCCTGGTTATTTGGTTGACAAAGTCCCTGGCTGGCCCTAGTCTTTTACCGTTGGGTGGCTGTCTCCGTTCGCATGGAACTTGAGGGTATCTCGATGCACTTAGCGCCGAAGAAGAAGCTGGTAGCTTTGACCATTGCCTGCTGTGCAATCGTGGGTGGCTCGCTATTGTGGGGCCAGGGACACGGTGCCACTCCCACCGGGAGCCCGGAGGAGCAGCTCCGCGCCGTTCGATCCAGCCTGGCGGACATGGACAAGTCCCAGGGCCGCGTGGATCGAATGTACGGCAAGGCCAAGCGGCAGAAGGACATCATCAAGACGAGCTGCATCCACGAGAAGCTCGTCCGCATCAAGAACTACATCGCGCTGGCCCGGGAGCAGTTCTCCCGGTATCTCATGGAGAAGGCCTCCGGCGAGACCAGCGCGTCAGTGCCCCTCAGGCAGAAGATCTCCATGTTCAAGGAGCGGGTGGACGAGATGGTGGTGCAGGCCGAGCAATGTGCCGGAGAGGCCATCGCGGTCACTGACAGAGTGCAGGTCACCGAGACCATCGATCCAAAGATCCCCCAGGAGGATCCCACGCAGCCAGTGGGAAACCTGTGGGTGCTTTCCCGGCCGCCCGAGGGGTCACCATACTTCTAGCGGCGGGCTCACCGCCGCAGCTCATGACGGCTGGGGAATCTGAGGTACTGTTTCCACACTGAGTTACGTTCGGCAGGACGTCGGAGCCACGACGCAGCGCCACATAGCGATAGCAGCAGCTCATGAGAATAGCACATCCTTTTGCAAGCCCTCTGCTTCCGGCGCTCCTGGCGGCACTGGGGATCGGCCTCTTTTCAGGAGTGGCGCTGGCCCAGGCGCCCTCCACCGGCTTTGGCCTGGGGGCCATCAAGGTGCCAGGCCAGGGCAAGGCCAAGACCGGCAAGGGCCTGGCTGTGGGCCGATCCGTGTTCCACGTGGGCCTCTCGGTGGAGGCGGGCTGGGACAGCAACGTGTTTTACGGTGAGGCGGGAAGCGCCGTCTCCTCGGCCTACATGCGGGTGCTCCCGCAGCTCACCCTGGGCTCGCGCCCGGTGGCCAAGGGCAAGCGCCAGGGCTTTGCCTATCACCTGGCCCTTGCCATGGACTACGTGGGTTACCTGCAGGAGCTGCCCGGGGAAGGAAACAGGAACCAGATCGGAGCCGCCTTTGGCGCTGATCTGAAGTTTGATCCCAAGGGGATCTTCTCCTTCAACCTGGTGGAGCAGTTCGTGCGCACG
>JAJRWW010000194.1 GCA_024276595.1 Myxococcota bacterium | reverse complement strand
GTGCGAACCTGACCTTCGTCCATGGAAAAGGGCATGTTGCCAACATAAAGCTTCATAACTGGATTCTCCTACCCGAGCTGGTTTTAAAGAACCTGATCTGCGACTCGGGCGGACAGTCCGGTTCGAAAGAGCCCCATTAGCGGGGCCTGAGCTTTGCTTGTGTTCGGGGGAATTGCTAAAAGATGCTGAGACTGTCTTGTCTGCGACGGAACCTTGGCCAGACGGCGCTCTCCCACACTGTCTCATACAGTGCGCACTGTACATACACCGCCCCGGGCAGGAGTGCAAGCAATAAAGATCGAAATATCCAATATTGGCCTTTTCGGTGACTCCGTGACCATGGGGAGATGAGGAGCAAGGGCCTAGACGGTATCTCGACCGCGCGCTTGCGAAGCAGCGTGGTCAGTCCAGGTAGCGGTTGATGCGCTCGGCAGCGCGGGTGGCCAGGGCCATTATGGTTAGCTGAGGGTTCACCGCGGTTGGGCCTGGAACCACCGAGCCGTCCACGATGAACAGGCGCCTCACGTCGTGGGTTTCGTTGTCCAGGCTCACGACCGAGCTGGCCGGGTCGTGACCCATCTGCGCCGTGCCCAGGGGGTGGAAGGCGGTCCAGACCCAGTCCGAGGCGGCGATCCGGCGGCGCCTGTAGGCCTCCAGGTCCGCGGGGCTCTCGAGCACGGGCATGCGATGACCGAGCGGGTAGCAGCGCCTGGCCCCGGCAGCGAAGAACAGCTCGTGAATGCGGCTTGTGGCGAGCACGAGCTGGCGCAGATCCTCCTCCTGGAGCCAGTAGGTGATGAGCGGCCCGCCCCCTGGCCCCACGCGCACCCGGCCGTTTCTGGTGGCGTCCTTGAGGAGCACCCCCATGGTGCCGATGCGATCATACTTGTCCATGAACTCGGTGAAGCGGCGACCCAGGATGGGGTGAGCGCTGGAGACCATGTTGATGTCGAGCCCCACGCTCACCAGCATCTGCCCCTCGCGGTGGAACTGGTCCACGCCCACCCCGGAGGGAGAGTACTTGTAGGCCTCCACCGGGTGATCGAACTCCGCAGAGGCGGGGACGCCGGGGTGCAGGGAGAGGTTTCGACCAACCTGGCCGGAGCTGTTGCATATGCCCTGGCCCAACAGCAGCACCGGCGTGGGAATCGCGCCGCAGGCCAGCACCACCGCCTGGGCCCTGACCCGGATCTTCCGCTTGCGCTCCACCGACTCGGCCACGACCCCGACGGCCCGGCCGTTGTCCACGATCACCTCCACCGCCCTGGAGTCGGTGAAGAGCACGGCCCCGCGCTGCAGCGCCATTGGAATGTAGGTGCGGTCCATGCTCAGCCGCGCGCCAGAGGGGCAGCCCCAGTCGCAGCACCCCTGGTTGTCGCAGTCGGGGGCGTTGCGCTCCAGCACGAAGTGCGACCAGCCCAGCTTCTCGCAGCCTCTCCGCACGATGTCCCCGATGGGGCCGATGACCTTCTCGTCGTTGGGCTGCACGCGGCTGTGCCGCTCCACCCGCTCGAAGTGGCGTTCCAGTCGCACCGCCTTGAGCTGGTCCGTGCCCAGGCGCTCGCACCACTCGTCCAGGATCCAGGTGGGAGTGCGAAAGCAGATGGCCGTGTTGATGGCGGTGGAGCCTCCAACGAGCCTCCCCGCCAGGACGGGCACCGCGCTGTTTCCCAGGGCGGACATGACGCCGTGACCGCGATAGAAGTGCTTGATGGAGGTTCGGCCGCTGCCGTCGAAGGAGTCCCTGCGATGGAGCTTGCCCTCCTCCAGGAAGACCACGGCGTGCCCCTCCTCGGCCAGCTCCTTGCCCACGATGGCGCCCCCTGGGCCGGTGCCGACCACCACCACGTCGCACTCGATCCACTCCCCGTCCTCCCAGTCGTCCCCGCTTTGCACCTGGGACATCCAGGCCACGGGCTCATCGGGCCCTCCCTTGGGAAACTCCACCCCGTAGCGGGCGTAGACCTCCGTGCAGTCGAAGTGGGCGAGCTTGACCATGTTCGCCAGCAGGAAGATGGGCCACTTGAGAAGCGGTGAGGTCTCCCAGCGGCGGATGAGCCGCTCCTGCCCCTGGGGCGAGAGGCTCTGAAACCGGCGCCCGGTGCTCGGCAGGGCGGCCAGGTCCAGGGCGCCCAGGAGCCTGCCGAAGGTCTCTGCCCCCAGCCCGCTCACCTCCGCAGCCACCTCCAAGGTGGCTCTGAGGGTTCGGTCCCCCACGGCGGGGACTCGCTCTCCGGCGGGGATCATGGCCCGAAACAGCGCAAGCGCGGTCGCCCGCTGCTCGGGGCTCAGGGAGGGTCCTTCTGGCGTCATGGTTCTTCTCTTCCCTCCATTGAAACACCCTCGAGTACGGCGGGGCCTGGAGGTGATTCCAGTGGCCTCCGCCAGCCAGCGCCTGGCGGAGGCCCTGTGACCGGATCTCAGGGGCGGCGACGTCGCCAGATGAGCCTAAGGGCGAGGAGCAGCAGCGGCAGGGCGAGGCCACCCGAGGCGGTGGTGCGACAGCCACACCCCCCAGCGGGGGTCTGCTCCGGCTCCGACGCGTCCGCGGACACGGCCGCGTCGTCCTCGCCCGCGTCCGGGCCCGCGTCCAGGCCAGCGTCCGGGGTATCGGTGGCCGGCGCAGGGCCCACGGACGCGACACCTTGGGAGTTGGGGCAGCTCTGGTGCACGATGACGAAGTGGTAGGTCTGCGTCGGGTCGAAGGCCGGGTTGGAGTCGGCGTTGATGACCAGCTCTCCTTCCGTGGAGTCGAACCAGTCGCTCTCGTAGTCAAAGGCCGAGACCGTCGGGAAGAAGCCGCCAGAGCTGAAGGTCACGTTGTCTCCCGCTCGACCGTAGATCTTCCAGAGGAGCTCGCCAGCGGTCTCCGGGGTCACCTCCACCGTGAGCCTTATCCCCTCGTCGTCCGCGCCAGGGGTGGCGCGCAGGTGAAAGAGGCTGCTCAGCTCCAGGCCGTACCCGCGCGCGCCAGCGCAGTCGGCGCCCATCATCTGGCCCACGAGGTCCAGGCCGAACATGTTGAGCGTGCGCGTGGAGCCTGTCTCGATGGAGAGCTCCTGGAAGCAGTCCGTGAGCCCTCGAGCGTCCAGGGCGACCTGGAGAGTCTGCACGTCGGCGGCGGTGAGCTGCCCGCCGGTCACCATCTCCCCAGCCGTCTGTAGCAGAGCCTGGGAGAAGTCCCCAAAGGTGGCGTAGGGGAGGAGCAGGCTCATGGCTCCCCAGATGAGCTGGTCCGCGGCGGCCTTGCCAAAGTCCTCGCGCAGAGTCCACGTGACGCTCCCGATGAGCTCCCCGTCCATGTGCACCTCGCCGAACACGTCGTCCGGACACACCTTGGACGTGTCAGTGAGATCCCGCCCGGCTCCCTGGGGCACCAGGGATGCCTCCCCCAGCAGCGGGTCTCCGTTCACGGTGCAGGCAAAGTAGTCGGCGAGCCCCTCGTCGAGGGCGCCTGAGAAGGGCGAGATGCCGTACTGATTGATGGCGAGCTGGCCCATGTTGTAGCCCACGGCCACGTGGCTTACGTAGTGGGTGAACTCGTGCAGGAACACGTCTGAGTCGTCGGCGAAGTCCAAAGTGGTGCCCTGGCCGATGGCGATGAGGTTGTCGGTGTTCCAGGGGGCGCCCATGCCCTGCTCGGAGTAGTAGGCGTTGTCCATGGGGGCGCCGTCTTCCATCATGTTGGCAACGGCGGTGATGGCGTACTCGGGCTGGCTGAAGTCGATCCCCAGCTCGGCAGAGAAGAAGCTCCGCATCCGGGTGAGGTGATAGTAGAGGCCAACCTGGGCGAAGGCGTCCGTGGGATCCGTGGGGTCTGCGGGCGGATCGTACAGGAAGTTCGATCCGTCAGAGGTCTGCAAGGTCTGCTCCGCCACGATGGTCGACTGGGAGCCTCCGGAGACATAGTTCGTGACGACGAGCTGCCCGCCCCAGCCGGTGAGCACCAGGGGCGAGGCGTCGTCCAGGTCCACCAGCTCCAGGTCCGTGGCGTCTGGGGTCACCGCGGCGCTGATGGGGTACACCCTGCCGAGGGTGTGTGTCGCCAGGGACCTGGCGTGCAGCAGCACTCCTCGGTGTGCGTCCACCAGGTACCGCAGCCCCCCCGACGCCGTGCGCAGATCCACCTGCCAGACGAGCCGCCCGGGGCCGTCCCTCTCGGGGAGCACGGCCAGCAGGAAGCGAAGGGGACCACCTGCCGCCCACGGACCAACCAGCGTGTGGAGGAGGGTGCGCACCGCCGCGTACCCCACCGTGGGAGCAACGGAGACGGTCAAGTCCCGCGCAACCTCCAGGGCCACCACGGTCACCCGTCCGGCGGGGGTGACGCGAACAGCTACGCCCGTGCCCAGCACGGCCAGACCACGATGCACCTGCGCGAAACGAACGGTGCGGAGGTCACCGCTGGCCAGAGTGCTGCGGTGGACGAGATCCACCGTGGCAAGGTCCAGGCTAGCGG
>JAJRWW010000193.1 GCA_024276595.1 Myxococcota bacterium | reverse complement strand
CTTCACTCGCCTGACCCCGTAGCGCCCGAGTGTCGCCCCCGTGGGAATCAGGCGCCCCCCGGAGATCTTGAGCAGCTTTGCCGGCCCGAGGGCGATGACCATTGGGAGGTCCCTGGGGCTGCGGATGGAGATCCCCACCAGGGAGGAGCGCCCGAGCCGGTTGACCCGAGCGGCGTCCACCAGGCCGCCGCTGCGAGTGACCAGGAAGGGCCGGCCCCCGAGCAGGATCCGCGAGTGCACCTCGAAGCCGACCGTGCCGCGGAGCCGCCAGGCCCTCCCCCGGGCCCACGCGGTGACGTTGCGGTAGAAGGGGATCGACCTGTGAGGCCCCACCCTCGCGCCAAAAAAGGGTCCCGGCCCCCACGAGACCTGCAGCCTACGCAGGGCAGTGGGCGCCCCGCGCCGGGGCAGGAGCCACCCGGAGCAGGCCCATGCCTCTGGTCCGATGCGATACCAGGTGTACTTGCAGCCGCTCCCCTTTCTTCGCGTGTCGAGCACCGGGAAGCGCCCCGACTTGGAGATGTAGCCCCTGATTGGGGCGACGGTGGAGGGACGGGATCGCACCCGGATCTCTCCCTTGTACACCTCTACCGAAGGGTACCTGGACGCAGGACGCGCCCGAACAGAGGGCTGCCCAGGGACCACCACGAGCCAGGCGAGGAGCCAGGCAGGGAGCCAGGCAGGGATGGCCGGCGGCCCAATGGGCGGCCTGGTTGCCGGCTGCCTGCGAGACACTCCCGGCGAGCTCATCTCCGGCCCTCCCTGTGGTTTGTCGCCGCCCTGGGCCTCTGCGCAGCGCGGGAAGAACCGTGGTGCCCACCAGAAGAGGGCCCGAGGGAGACGGCGCGTGCAGAGGGCGGCGGCGCCGAGTGACGCGAGACCTGCGACTGGAGCCAGATGGCCACCCTGGGCCGGACCCTGGGCCGGGGGTAGCTGACCGGCGCGCGTGGCTTGCGCCGAGCCCGGCGCCGGTAGCAGCGATATCGCCGGCGTGGGCTCCTTATCTTCCAGCAGGAGTACCAGTGGTACCAGCGGCGGAACCCCTTGTGGCCGGGGAGAGGCTGCGTGAGGGTGCGCCCGGCCCACCTGGAGCGCACAAAGGCCTCGCCCACGCGCGCCCCGGAGATGTGCCAGTGGTTGCGGTGGGGATAGTCCGAGTCGGGGGAGATGATCCGGCGAAAGATGTGCGCCATCTCCAGGGCGCACACGATCCTGCGCAGCAGGGCGCCCTTGGGCGTCTTTACGCTGCCCACGCAGTTGTTGGGTCCGCCGTAATACTTCTCCCAGTCCGTCAAGATGACGAGCTTTGATCCGTCTTTGAAGACCACCTCGTTGATGTCCATGGCCAGGCCCTGGGGGTGGTGCCCCACCGTGCGCCAGCGCCGGCGCGGAGGGGGACGGTAGGTGGATGTGTACCGAAGCTGCACAACCCCGAAGCGCTGAAAAATCTTCGCGGCCCTGAAGAGCCCCAGGGCAAACTGGCAATCCACCAGGGGCCTGGACTTGAAGTACATGGACTTGTAGGTGACCCCGAACATGGGCCCTGTAATGCGAACCGGGAGCCAGATGGGCCAGCGCTTCTTCGCGACCACAAAGGGGATCCGCAGGCGCTGGAGCTCCCGCAGGCAGGCGACCTTGCTCACGCCTCCGTGAAGCCGAGAGGGGCTGAGCCCCCCTCGCCCCAGGTCCTCTGCGGGCGCGTCCGAGGCCACCTCCACCGCCCGGGTGGAGGCTGTCCAGGCTGGGGGGAGCGGCAGCAGCACCGCCAGCCGGGCGCTGGAGCGCCAGCGCAGCCGGCCACCGGACCGGGCAGAGGCTGGCGCCGACAGCAGCAGCAAGATCGAGATGGTGAGGGCTTGCGGCACCGGGCGCATCCCCGTGCCTTTACCACAGGTTCGCCTCCTGAGCACCCACAAATGGGACAGAGCCCAGGGCAGGTGCGCCGCAGAGCCGTCATGGAGGGGGGCTCGGGGAGGCTCCGCCCCGGGCTGGCGAGGCGGAGCCGGTGGTGGGATGGGGTCGGGCGGGGCTGCTACTGCGGGCAGATTAGCTGGGCGCAGCCCACCTCGTCAGAGCCGTCATCGCAGTCTGTATCCATGTCGCATACGTAGTCCTCCGGAATGGTGCCCGACCCGTCCGCGCAGTCGAAGCCACCGCAGCCCACCTCGTCGGAGCCATCCGCACAGTCGTCGTACCAGTCACAGACCCAGTCGGGATCGATGGTGCCCGACCCGTCCGCGCACTCGAAGCCAGCGCAGCCCACCTCGTCGGAGCCGTCCTCGCACTGCGGATAGTAGTCGCAGACCTGGCTGGCAGGGATGGTGGCCAGGCCGTCCACGCAGTCGAAGGTGGGGCAGCCCGCCTCGTCCGAGCCATCCGCACAGTCTTCGTACCCGTCGCAGACCATGTAGTCTTCGATGACATCCGAACCGTCGCTGCACTGGAACATGCTCGAGCTGTCGCAGCCCTGAGCGCAGGCCGCCAGGGAGGGCGCGACGCCTGTTTCACACACGAACGCGCCCAGATCCTCGCAGCTCGCCGCGAGCAGGCAGTCGGCAAAGCAACGATCCTCGGCGCTCTGGGGCTCGTCCATGCTGCCGACCGATCCTGCGGTCAGCAAGTCACAAGAGCGCATCTTCGAGACGAAGCGGTCTCGGTAGCTGTCGTCGTCCCCGCAGCCGGCTGCGAAGACAGTGGCCAGAAGCACAACTACACTCAGTAAAAATGACGTTCGCATTCTCTCCTCCTAGGGTAATGGGATCCAGACAGGCGCTCCGGGCGGACGGCCAGACCCACCTGAGCGCCGGGAACCTGGCCCGGTTGGCGAACGATTCAGTATCCTTTACCCGGTGGACCTGGTCAAGGGTTGGTGTCGGATTGTGGACCCGAGCTCCAGCAGCGGCTGGCGAGCTTCGTGGGTGACCGAGCTCACGGGTTGACCGGCCGGCTGGCTGGAGGGCTCGGGGTCCTTCTTGCTGCCGCTCACGATCACATAGACCAGCAGGCCAATGGCGAGCAGCAGCAGCAAGATGACGATGAGCATGGTGATGTTGACCTGAGAGGATGGCTTGGCCTGCTTGGCCGAGCGACTGGCCAGCCCCTCGGGCCTCGATGGCT
>JAJRWW010000192.1 GCA_024276595.1 Myxococcota bacterium | reverse complement strand
GTAGGGGTGGCTGCCACGGGAAAAAAGCACCGGCCGCACCAGGACATCGCAGATCCGGGCGTCCCGGCCACTGCGCCCCAGCGCACGGGCGCTCCAAGGGCGCGGAGCCGAGCGAGTCACCACCAGGCCCGGGTGATTGCGAAGCACATCGGGACCAAAGTTCGGATCCTCCGGCGGGCGCAGGGAGAAGGTCGTGCGCGTCTCTGGCTCGCTGACCGAGCCTTCGCCATCCAGCTCGCCGGCCGAGAGGGGCCACACGTTCTCGGCGTCGGGGACCCCCCGCACGATCCCCGCGGCCTCCGTGGCCTCGGCGATGTGCTCGGCCTCCTCCAGCAGCCCGTGGGCGGATCCGCCGTACTCCAGGGTCAGCAGGTTGGGCCCGTGGGGCTGTGGGAACTGCGGCTTGCCCAGGCGCAGGTACTCGCCCACGGCGGCGAGCACGTGGGGATCTCCCACCAGCAGCACACGATCCTCGGCCTCCATGGTGGTCTCACCCACCGGCACTATCACGTCCCTGCCACGGAAGATGGCGGCGACACGCCAGCGATGGGGGCGCAGGTCCTTGAGCGGACGGCCAATGAGGGGGGATGTGCGCATGAGCCGGATCTGCACCAGCTCCCCTCGGCCGAGGCCCACTCCCCGGGCCACCTCGACGCCCCGGTGGCGCAAGGAGCGCTCGATCTCGTCCACCACGAGCTGCGTCCGCTCCAGGGCGATGATCTGCTCCTGTGCATAGCGCTCTGCGAAATCGGAGCCGTGCTGAAGAGCCGCCACCGGCTCGAAGCCCAGCTCCCTCCCGATGCGCCCCACCTCCAGGTTGGACTCGTCGTCCCCGGTCACCGCCACCAGCGCACAGTTGAGGATCTCCGAGTACAGGTGCCGAAGCACCAGCCGAGAGCAGCCGTCCCCCAAAAACAGCAGGAGCCCCTCCCCTGCCTCGGCCTCCAGCGCGTCCGACTCGGGCCGCTGAACCTCGCCCAGCTCATGCAGACGCTCGGGCTCCCGGTCGAGCAGCAGAACCGAGTGACGCCTCGACAGGCGCCGGGCCAGCTCCGTGCCCGTGTCGCCAGCTCCCACGATGACAATGCGCAGCTCCATCGGGGGACACAGTAGCCCCTTTGGAAAACGAAGAAAAGAGAGAGCAGTCCCTCTGTTTCACGGCGACGACCTCGACCTCTTCGTGGCCATCGCCCGTGGCGAACACCGGATCTGTGGCTTCCGTAACCGAGACAGCCAAAGACCTCTCGGCAAAAACGGTGGGCAGGTATCTCGCCTACTCAAACGGCTCCGCGTACACGGCCTGATCAACAAGATCGGCCGATGGTACGAGTACTACCCGACTCGCCTGGGAGGCAGCACCGTCGCCTGCGCCCTACGACTTCGTGAAGAGACCGTGGTGCCCGCTCTTGGTAAAAGCCAACACCTGAAAGCCAACTGCTTTGACACCATCTTGCGCAGAATCGATTTAGTAAGAGACTAACGGCGGGGGGCGTCACGACACGTAGCCCTATCCACGTATCATGATGAGGAGCATCTTGAAGCGCTCTGGCGCCTTGACCGCGTGGGGCACGTTCGCCGGCATGAGCACTGTCTCTCCCACGGCAGGGTGTATGGGCTTGCCGCCTATGAGCAGCTCCACCTTGCCGTCCAGGTTTTGCACGTAGGCGTCGAAGGGAGCGCTGTGCTCGCTCAGCTCCTCCCCCGCATCAAAGGCGAAGATGGTCAAGGTGCCCGCATCGGACTTGGCCAGGGTGCGGCTCACCACCGACCCTGGAGAGTACTCGACGAGGTCGGCCAGCCGGATGGGGGTTGCGGGTTCGATTCCGCCGCTGCTCTGCTGGGGGTGGGTTTCGCTCATAAGGTGTCCCTCTCGAAGGTTGTCCAGCCCACAAGGTATCCATTCATGAGCAGCGCGCAATCACTTATCTCATCTGGCCAGGCCTGAAGGCCCCCACCGGCCTGCCTCACCCGGCTCCCAGCACCCCCCCCGCATCCCTGTCCGACGAAGCCTTCGGTTGCTGTGGCTGGCCAGCATCGCTAGACTCGGCGCCATGGACCTGCAGCCCATACATCCCGGGATCTGGCTCGTGCCGGGCGCCGGGGGGGGACGCTTTCCATTCTCCCACTCCATCCTCGTGGACTCGGACGTGGTCTGCCTCATCGACGCGGGCTGCGGGCTCGCAGCCCTGGAGCAGGTCCAGGAGCTCGCCACGCCGGATCTCATCCTGGCCAGCCACGCGCACCCGGATCATATCTCGGGCTGCTGGATGTTCGAGGAGGTGCCCATTCACGCTCCAATCATGAGCGCCGCCAGCTTCGGCGACCTGGACGCACTGGCCAAGCGCTTCGCGCCTCCGCACCTGGAGCGCACCTTCAAGTCCTTCATCCAGGGCTCCATGGGGTTTGAGAGCTGCAGCGCCACGGAGACCTTCGACGCGGGAAGCAGCTTCGATCTGGGCAGAACCAGGCTCATCGCCATCCACACCCCGGGCCACACGGAGGACCACATGTGTTTCTTCGACACGGCCACCGGGACCCTCATGGCCGGAGACATGGATCTGCTCAGCTTCGGGCCCTGGTACGGGGATCGGGAGAGCGACATCGGGCAGCTCAGAGACTCCCTGCACAGCCTGATGGACCTGGAGCCTCGCCTGGTGGTCACCAGCCATGAGGGCATCGTTCGGTCCAGCATTCAGGAGCGCTTCGAACGGTACCTGGAGGTGATCACCATGCGCCACGGCGCCATCTCCGAGCTGGTACGCCATGAGCGCTCCCTGGCCGAGCTGGTGGAGCTCTCACCGATCTACGGCGGACACAACCACCTCGCCCCTGCCCTCACCCGCTACTGGGAGGGGCAGATGATAGAAAAGCACCTGGAGCTGCTGGTCCTGGAGGGTCGAGTGCAGCGCACCCGCCGGGGCTACGTGGCCAGAGGCGCCGGGGCATAGGCGCCGGGGCACAGGCGCCGTCCAGCCCACACCTTTTCCATGGCTCGCGCTCGAATCTGCCGCAGGAGCCCGCGTGGAGGCTCCTCTGATCAGCGCTTCAACCGCAGCGATCTGTCCAAGGTCTTGATGAGCCCCTGCTCTGGATCGCGCAGCAGCGACAGGATCTCGACGCGGCCGAAGCCAGTGCAGTAAACTGATCGCAGGTCCACGCTGCCCCCCGTATCGAAGCTGAGCACCTCCCTCACCTCCAGGCAGGGACCGTAGGTTCTCCCTCCCACCTTGCGGGAGAACCCGTAGCCTGTGACGGTCACCGTCCCGGTGGCCTTGCGTCCGTCTGCGATGGAGTAGCTCACCTTGTGGACCTTCCCCGGTGTCGGCGGCCAGGGGAAGAGGAGCCGGGGGGTCCTGGGCCCCACGCGGCGCCCACCCAGACCGAACTGGGCGCGGATCCATGCGCCGTCAGCCCGGGCGTCCAGCAGGAGGCTGGAGGAGGTTCGCCAGGTCTTGGGGTCGATGCGCTCCTTGACCCGGTAGAGTACACCACCTCTTACGGGGCGAAGCTCGATCTCTCTGGGGGCCATGAGCCTCGTGTACCCGGTGTAGGTCTTCTTGCGCTCCACCACCAGGGTGGCTCGCTTGGGGCCAGGGGGCATGAGAAACGACATGACTCTGGCGTTGGCGCGGCTCCCGGCTGACGCCCCACCCTTGCAGGCCCATCCCCCGATGCTGGCCAGGGCAGCTAGCAGTGACACCAGCACCGAGATGACTCCATCGGCCCGCAGGCTGCCCACAAAGGGCCGCGGGAGTGAAGGCAGATACGGGGAGGGCTTCTTCATGTGAGCTGCTCCAAATCCGCTGGCGAGAGGTTGCCATCGCGCCTGGAGGATTATATTGAACGTGCAACCGATTCACAGGTTTTTGCGATGTCACTGGATCGCCCCTGCTATCGTCACCCAGACCGCCCAGCGGAGGCGCATTGCCAGAAGTACGATCGCTACCTCTGTGCAGAGTGCATCGCCTGTCGCCAACCCAAGAACCATTGCACGTTTCGCACCATGTGCATCATCTGGGAGTGGCTCAAGCATGGCCTCCCGCCAGAGCTGCAGGCGCGGCCCGGCGAGTCGCCGCAGCCTGCCGAGTCGCCGCAGCCCTCCGAGCCGGGAGACGAGGCAGACAGCTCTGGATAGTGGATAATCCCAGGTGAGTGTACTACAAGGGTTGCACTTCCACAGGGATCGAGAATAGAACCCGGGCTGTCGTTGCACGCCGCCTGGTGTATTTTTTCATGATGATCTGGGCAGGAGCCTGGCCTTGAGTGAGCTCGACCAAACCACGTCTGCGTCCCCTCCCGACACCAAGAGCTCGGGGGAAAGGGGGCCCATGGACCCGGCCATCAGCGAGCGCGTGGACGCCCTCCTTGCAACGCGCGGTGACAGCGTGGAGCAGCGCGGCCTCATCTCCCTGCTGCAGGTGGTGCAGGACGACCTGGGCTTTCTGCCCCGGGAGGCGATGATCGCGGTCGCGCGCTTCTTGGACATCTCCCCTGCGAGGGTGTTCGGGGTCGCGACCTTCTACAACCAGTTCCGCTTCACCCCACCCGGGCGCCACCAGATCAAGGTGTGCATGGGCACCGCGTGCGCCATCAAGATGGGCGGGATCATCCTGGACTCCTGGCGCAGACGCCTGGGGATCGAGGAGGATGAGACGACTCCAGACCAGGAGTACAGCCTGGAGCGGGTCGCCTGCGTGGGCTGCTGCTCCCTGGCGCCGGTGACAGTGGACGGCGACACTGTCCACGGGAGCATGACCCCCACCAAGGTGGACGGGATCCTCTTGCAGCACGAGATCGCCGCCGAGAAGAACGCCGCCGAGGAGCCCGATGTCGAGGGGCCCGATGCCGAGGAGCCCAAATGATCGACCCAGTATCCAAAGCCTACCAGACGATACGCGCGGCCGCGGACGAGGCCTGCGGAGACCTGCTGGATCCCCATGTGCGGGTGGTGCGAGTGGGTGCCGCCACCTGCGGTCGCAGCGCCGGTGCCCTCGAGCTGACGGACGCCTTCGCGGAAGCGCTCGAAAAGCACGGTGTGCGCGCGAAGCTCCTGGAGGTGGGCTGCATGGGCCACTGCTACGCCGAGCCAATGGCCACCCTTTCGGCGCCCGGCCTCCCACCAACAGTCTACCACCACCTCAACGGCTTCCTGGC
>JAJRWW010000191.1 GCA_024276595.1 Myxococcota bacterium | reverse complement strand
GACGGCTGCTCGCCCACGTGCACGGTCGAGGCATACAGCCACACCGTCGTCATCGATGGGACCAACGACTTCTCAGTGGCCGAGACCCTCTCCACCTCCACTCCGGCGTTCTTCGGCTATGTTGCCTGGGACGACACGACGCTCTATCTCGGCCTCCTGGGGGCCGACGTGTCGGCCAACGATGCGCAGCGGTGGCTGCTGGTCTACATGTCTGGCGGTGGGCCCAGCGTCGCCTCCGGTGTGACCTACAACACACAGGGACCGAGCCTGCCCTTTGCGGCCGGCTTTCACCTGCGGTGGCGGACAGACAACAGCTACACCGACCTGCAGCAGACTGACGGCGCCACATGGACATCCATCCAGTGGACTGGCGCGGTGGCCCGCAGCGGTGACTTCGTGGAGCTCTCTGTGCCCCTCACAGACCTGGGCCTGAGCGCCCCGCTGTTTCTCGACCTGCACATGAGCATGATCAACGAGACCGCTTTGAACGAGTGGACCTGGGCTGGCGTGCCCGAGACATCCTTCGTGGATGGCTATGACCCCGACTACTCGAGGTACTACCAGTTCGACCTCGGCGGCGCGGACCCTCCCGGCGCCCACCTGCCCCTGCCCTAGCCGGAGCGGTGCTCAGCGCCGGGCGGGGCGCAGCATGGCCCAGTGGCCCACGTCGGTGGAGGGGACCTGGGTGTGCTCCACCACCTGGAAGCAGTGGCGCTCGTACAGCGGGACGTTTCGAGGGTTCTGGGTCTCCAGGAAGCAGGCGCGGCCCTCTTCGTCGGCCATGGCCAGGCCGGCGGCCAGCAGGGCGCTGCCGTGACCCCTGCCCTGGTGCTCCGGCTCCACCGCCAGGGGGACCAGGTACCAGTGGGGCTCTGGCACCAGCTTTTGGTGGAGAATGGCGGCGAAATGCTCGTAGCGGTGGTAGCTCCTGAGCACGGACATGGGTATTGCGAAGGGGAGCCGCAGGGCGCCGCACCTGAGGAGCTGCCCCGTGGTGAGCAGCTCGTTGCCAGGAGGCAGCCAGGCTGCCAGCCCTACGAGGGATGGGCCGTCCACGTGGACCCGGCCGTAGCGCATGGCGCCTGCCAGCATGGTGCGAAAGAGGGAGGCCAGGATCCGTGGGCGGCGACGCTCATCCGGGATGGCGTGGATGGCGAAGGGGTCGGCCGTGAAGGCGCGCCCCACCAGCTCGGTTGCCGCCCTCAGGTCGTTGGGAGAAAGTGAAGGCAGGTCGCAACCCGGCGCAGGAGTATGTTTGACAACCATTTCAGAGACAACCCCAGTGCTTGACATTATGGGCCAACCACTCGTTTTGGTCAAGCTGCCCTGGGCCTTCGGGTCTTGGCAGCGGTGAGAAAAGACGCGACCGGCGCGGCGACCACGGGTGCTCCTGTCAAATGTGCCGGGCCAGGACTCCTGTGCCCTGGCGGCCGTCCAGGATGGCGCAGATGGGCTCGGAGGTTCTAATGTGGCGCAGGTGCTGCGTCTCGTGCACCGCGGGCTGTGAGTCCAGCCAGTCCCAATCCACGAAGCTGTCGTCGATGGGAGCGTCGCGAGTCGCCCCCGGCCGGATCGTCAGGTAACCAACGCCCAGGGATGTGATGTTGTGGAAGAAATGGGCTCCCTGGGAAGGATCCACGTCGTAGCCCGCCGGGGAGGCCTCCACGATGATCCGTGCCCCTGAGATCTGCGACCACTGCACCGGGATTCCCAGCCAGGGATCCGAGGAGCCCCAGCGGCCCGGACCCATGAGCAGGTAGGGGCGGAGGTGGTCGAGGCAGATGCGGTTGAGCAGGCCGACCTCCTCGGCGATGGCCGTGGATACGGCCGGGTCGAAGCGGTCCCTCCGCACGTAGACGATGTCGCACAGGTCGGGGTACCTGCCGTGGCCCAGGGCGTTGCGGGTGCGGCAAAACACCCGCTCGGGGTCCACCTGCTCCGTGTCCGCCTCGGAGCCCAGGTCCTGGACCGCAGCCGGGCGAAGCTGGAGCAGGTAGAGCGTTGGCGGGCGCCGCGGCTGCCCGCGTCTCACATGCCGGCCCCAGTCTCCCATGTCGCAGGCCAGCTCGATCTCCACGGCGCAACCCATGGCGGAGGCGGCCAGCTCGAGCAGGTCCGTGAGCGCCTCTGCCAGGGGCACTGCCCGGTGTACCAGCAGGTTGTTGAAGGTGATCAGCCTCGGCCCATCCAGCCCGCTGCCCTCCACAATGCGATTGTTCTGGATGTCGTAGTAGGAGCCAACCGGCTTGAAGGTGCCGTCCTCCACCGCCGCGTCCAGGGAGTAGGTCTTGGGGTTGGCGTCAAAGACCGGGCTCTCCGGATCCAGCTCCTGGGTGAGATCCAGGGCGTAGAAGCTGTTTTGGGACTCCTTGAGGGCCTGCTCGGGGTAGGCGAAGCCAGGGATCACCTCTGGGAAGCGGGGACAGAACCTCAGGGCTCTCCCCCCCTCCACCACCATGCTTCCCAGGCCGAGCACGAGCTGCACCACCCCGTGCTCCGCCCGCTGGTGCCCGATGGGGTAGTGGTTGTAGGACTGGGCCACTCCAGCAAAGTGAGGGTAGAAACGGTCCTTGAACCGCTGCCCCACCAGCCGCTGGATGAGAACGGCCATCTTCTCCTCCTCAATGGAGCGGGAGGTGTTGGCGATGTAGGCCCGGGCGTTGGCAAAGAAGGTGGTGGCGAAGACATACTTCACCGCCTGGTGCAGCTCCCGCCTCCTCTGCTCGGCGTCCGGGGCGCTGTTGGGGAGCATGGCCGTGCCGTATATTCCGGCGAAGGGGTGCATCAGGTTGTCCTCGAGCATCGAGGAGGAGCGAACGGCGAGGGGGGTCGTGATGTTGTCGACGATGGACGCCAGGCTCTCCTGGACCCACCGGGGGAGATGTGCGGCCAGGCAGCGCCTCAGAATGGTCTCGTCGTCGTCCTGGGTGTGGAGCAGGTCGTCCAGGGCGTTCATCTCCAGGAAGGCGTCAAAGGCGTCGGTGGTGAGGGCGATGGACTGCGGCACGCTCACCGCAAGCCCGGCCAGCTCTCCGGCGAGAGTCCCCCCCCCGATGAGCTGGTTCAAAAAGGCGATGCCCCGGGCCTTTCCTCCCAGGGAGCCCTCGCCCAGGCGCTGGAAGAGGCTGTCGGGGTCGAAGACGCCGGGGGATGCGTCTCTGATGACCCCTCGGCGGGCGCGACGGAGGAGAGCGTTCAGCTCGGAGACCAGGTAGCTGCGCACGTCCTCGATGGAGTCGAACTCCTCGCGACGGATGTTTTTGAGCTTGCGGGCGAGCTGAAACTCGCTGCGGGCCATGAGCCACACGGAGATGTGGTTGTGGGAGGTGTGGAACTCCAGCGACTCGTCGGGCACCGTGCGCAGCTTTCGGGCCAGGGAGGCGATGTCCGGTGCTCTGTCCACCTCTGTGCCGTCGGGCAGGATGAACACGAAGTCTCCGAACCCGAGGTGGTCCACCAGGAACTGCCGCATCTCCTGCAGCAGCCGCGGGGAGCGCCGGTCGAGCACCACCCGGGCCACATCCCGGGCATCCTCGATGTCGTCGCCAGATCCCACCTGCAGGAGGATCGGCACGTCCTGGCGGTCCGAGGCCACCAGGCGCGCCAGGCGGAGGCCCGCCACCGGGTCGTAGGCACTCCCGGCGCGAAAGCCCACGTGCGCGATGACGGCGATGACGTTGTTGCCGTATGTTTCGTACAGCGCACGCGCGTCCTCTTCACAAGTTGCGTGGAGCACCTTGGGGCGGGTGCGCATGCGGATGAGCTTCTCCAGCCGGTTGAGCCCCTCGGCGAAGAGCGAGCGGGACTGCCGCATCAACGCCGGGTAGAGGGCGGAGAGGAGGGTGGAGTAGTGCTGCGGGGAGTCCTCCACCAGCAGGATCACGCCCACGTCCGCCACCTGAATGTCGTTGGTGACGTTCAGGCGATCCTCCAGGTACTTGATAATGGCCAGCAGGATCGATGCGCTGCCTCCCCAGACGAACACCGCGTCGATGACCCCGGAGGAGACGAGGTGGGTGAGGCGGCTCACGTGGGGGTTGTCAAAGGCGAGCACGGCCAGGGGCTGGTGAGGGACCAGGGCGCGCACCTCGTGGGAGAAGGATCCAAGGTCCATGTCAGGCACCCGGGAGGCCACCAGCACCAGGTCGAAGGGTCGGCGCCGGAGGCACTCCAGGGCCGCGGCCCCGGTGGTCTCGTGGTGGAAGCTGGGTGCGCTGGACAGGCTCAGGCTCTTGAACTCGGCAAAGACCTGCGTCTCGATGCTGCCGTCCTCCTGCAAGATGAAGGCGTGGTAGCGCGAGGAAACCAGGAGCACGTCTCGCAGCCGATGGGGCATGAGCTCGTTGAACTTCTGGAAATGCTGGGACGAGACGATGGGGGACATGACCTTTGAGAATGCACCCAAGCGCAAGGGTTGGGAAGGGAGTTGTTGCCCCCGCCTGGATCGGATCCGCGACACGTCACCGGGTGGAGGGGGAGGAGATGGGAGCCAATCCCCGCAGACGGCGGGGGATGGCTGCAGGAGGCTCCCTCCGGGCGGAAGGAGCCAGTCGATCACACGAGGCCCTGGTCCAGCATTGCGTCGGCGACCTTGATGAAGCCGCCGATGTTGGCGCCGTTGACGTAGTTGACGTAGTCGCCATCCTTGCCGTAGCGGACGCAGTTTTCGTGGATGGAGAGCATGATCTGGTGCAGGCGGCCGTCCACCTCGTCGCGAGTCCAGTTGATGCGCATGGAGTTTTGCGACATCTCCAGCCCGGACGTGGCCACCCCGCCAGCGTTGGCCGCCTTGCCGGGCCCAAAGAGAACCTTCTTGTCCATCCACACGTCGATGGCGTCGGGCTCGGAGGGCATGTTCGCCCCCTCGGCGACGCAGAAGCAGCCGTTGGACACGAGGGTCTTGGCCTCCTGGCCGCTGATCTCGTTTTGCGTGGCGCAGGGCAGGGCCACGTCGCACTTGATCCCCCAGGGGCGAGCGCCGTCCATGTACTCCACGCCGGAGAACTTCTCGGCGTACTCCTTGATGCGGCCGCGCTTGTTGTTCTTGAGGTCCATGACGTAGGCGAGCTTCTCGTCGTCCACGCCAGCCGGGTCGTAGATGCTTCCGCTGGAGTCGGAGAGGGTCACCACCTTTCCGCCGAGCTGGTTCACCTTCTCGGTGGCGTACTGGGCCACGTTGCCGGAGCCAGACACTGTGACTGTCTTGCCCTTGAAGGTCTCCCCGCGGGTCTTGAGCATCTCCTCGGCGAAGTAGACGCAGCCGTAGCCTGTGGCCTCGGGGCGGATGAGCGAGCCGCCCCAGTTGAGCCCCTTGCCGGTGAGCACGCCGGTGAACTCGTTTCTGATCTTGCGGTACATGCCGAACAGAAAACCGATCTCCCTGCCTCCCACGCCGATGTCGCCGGCAGGCACGTCCGTGTCCGGGCCGATGTGCCGCTGCAGCTCCATCATGAAGGACTGGCAGAAGCGCATCACCTCGTTGTTGCTCTTGCCCTTGGGGTCGAAATCGGAGCCGCCCTTGCCGCCGCCCATGGGCAGGGTCGTGAGGCTGTTTTTGAAGACCTGCTCAAAGGCGAGGAACTTCAGCACGCCGAGGGTGACGCTGGGATGGAAGCGGAGGCCGCCCTTGTACGGGCCAATGGCGCTGTTCATCTCGATGCGGTAGCCGCGGTTGACCTGCACCACACCCTGGTCGTCCATCCAGGGAACCCGGAACATGAGCACCCGCTCGGGCTCCACTATGCGGTGGAGGATGTTTGCGGCCTGGTACTTGGGGTTCTCCTCGATGACCGGCCAGATGGACTCCACCACCTCCTCGACGGCCTGGTGAAACTCTGGCTGGGCAGGGTTCTTTGCCTTCACGTGGGTCATGAACTCTTCGAAGGTCTGACGCATTTGCGGTCTCCTTGGGGTCTCCATTCCGCGGGCTCGCCACGGAGATGAGGACGCAGCAGAGGGTCAAAAAAATCGGTTCTTCGTTGGGGTGAAGCTATAGACCCTGGTCTTTGGGTGTCAACGAAAAAGCGGCTCAAAACCCATGCGATCTGGCTTTTATGCGGCGCGTCAAGGGACCGCATACACCGGGGCGGCGAGGTGCTCGCCGGCAAAGGGGGCCCAAGGCTCGGCCAGGGCTCAGGAGCTGCTGTGGTCGGGCGCGCGGCTCCGAGCGATGGTACCCACGCCGCGGCAGCCATCCAGCGTCACGACCACGGGCTGCTCCAGCCGCAGGTGCCTGACGAAGCGGCTCTCCCAGGCGGCCGGCCTGGAGTCGAGCCATTCCCAGTCCACAAAGCCCTGGGGATGTTGTCCGGGCTGTCTCGGTGGGACCACGAAGTAGCCCGCTCCCACGGAGAGGATGTTGTTGAAGAAGTGGGTGGACTGAGATGGCTCCAGGGCGACCCCTGGCGGGGAGGCCTCCACCACGACGACCGAGCGGGAGATGTCCTGCCAGCGCACGGGGATCCCCAGCCAGTGGTTTGCCGAGCCCCAGCGGCCCGGACCCAGCAGCACGTAGGAGCGGTCCTCCTCGTCCAGCGCGCGGTTGAGGCGGCCGAGCTCGAGGGCGATCTCGGTCGTGTGGGCCGGATCGTATGCCTCGGGGACGACGTATACTATGTCGCGGACCAGCGCCCTGGCGCCCCAGCCCACCGCCAGGCTGGTTCGACATATGATGGCGCTGGGGTCGAAGATCTCCGCCGTGTGGTCGTCCATCATGTCGCGGGTGACCACGGGGCGCACCTGGAGGGCGTATAGTGTCGGCTGGTCCATGCGGGCTCGGGCGGAGCCGTCCTGGGGGACGTCTGGGCCATGGTACTCGCCATCGAACATGTCGTCACGGCCCGCCAGGTCGCAGGCAAACTCCAGCTCCACCGCCGAGCCCATGCCTTCGGAGAGGATCTCCAGCAGGTTTGCCAGGGTGGCGGCCAGCGGGATGTCACTGGATCGAAGCAGCCTCCGGAATGTGACAACTGGCGCTCCGGGAGAGCCCGGAGAGTGGCTCAGCTCTCCTGTGTCGGGGGCGACATGGCTGGCTGCAAGGGCGAGGGTTCCGTGCCGGCGAGCCACCTCCAGGTCGAACAGGCGCAAGGGGGACCTCAGGTGGGCGCCCTCCACCTGAAGCGGGCTCGCAGGGTCCAGGGCATAGAACTGCCGCTGGTCACCACCAGAGGGCCTGTCTCCCCTGGCCCACATGGAGGGTGCCTCCGCAGAGCGGGGGTCGAACCGCACGAAGGCTCCCCCTTCGAGGATTATCTTGCCGAAGCCCAGGGCGAGCTGCACCAGGCTCCGCTGTGCTCCCTCGCCCCCCGAGGCGAACAGGTCGTAAGAATGCGCCACGCCAGAGCAGTGCGGGTAGTGCAGGTTGCCAAGGCGGCGCCCCACCAGCCGCTGGACGACCACCGCCATCTTCTCCTCCTCCGATCGCCGGCTTGCGCTCCTCAGGTAGGCTCGCGCGCCTCTGAAGAAGGTGGTGGCGTAAAGGTACTTCACCGCCTGCTGCAGCTCGTACAGGCGGAGCTCCAGGCTCGGGGCGGAGTTGGAGAGAACCACCGTGCCGTAGATGCCCGCGAAGGGGTGCAGCATGTTGTCCTCGAGGAGGCTCGAGGATCGGATCGCCAGCGGGTAGTGCACGTTGGAGAGCACCATCTCCAGGTCCCGAACGACCTGCTCGGGGAGGGTGGCCGCCAGGAAGACCCGGGCGATCTCGTCGTCATCGTCGGTCTTGTAGACGAGCTTCTCCAGGCTGTTTTTCTCCAAGAACTCATCGAATGCGTCCGTGGCGAGCACGAAGCATTGGGGGATGGTCACCCTCATTCCCCCGCGGCTCAGGATCTCCCCGCTCTCCGCCAGGAGGTGGTTCATGAAGGCGATCCCCCTGGCCTTGCCACCCAGGGATCCGGTGGAGAGCCTGGTGAAGAGACCGTCGGTTTCGAACACCGCCCTGCTCAGGTCCGAGATGACCCCCGCGCGAATGTTTCGGCGCAGGCTACGCAGCTCACTCACCGTCTGGGCGCGCAGCATCTCGGCCGTGTCGAAGTCGCTCAGCTTTTGGGGGCGCATGACCTCGGCCATTGCGAACTCGCTTCGGGCGGTGAGCCAGTTGGAGAAGTGCTGGCGGGATGCATGGTACTCCAGGGATGCTGCGGGCACCTGTAGGATGCACTGCTCCAGCTCCCGGACATCGTTGGCACGGCAGATCTCCGAGCGGTCCGGCATCCGGAAGATGAACGGCCCG
>JAJRWW010000190.1 GCA_024276595.1 Myxococcota bacterium | reverse complement strand
GCTGGGTCGACGACTGAACGAGAAGCGTGAGTGGGCGCCGTAGGTGTAGCCGTGCTTCTCCCTCAGGCTCATGTTGATGCGGCTGGAGAAGGATCCCCCCAAGATGGTGTTAATCACCAGCAGCCCCACCATGTCCTTGTGGTTGCGGGCGTGGCCAACCTCTCCCACCCGTAGCACCGACTGGGGAGCCCCCGGGCGGTTCACCACAAGGAGCCGCCCAGACACTGGCCGGGGCTTGTGACCGCTCATCTTCGAAGCGGTGCGCCTGCCCCGCCAGCGACCAAAGGCGCGGCGCACCCTTGGCAGGAGCGTTCTCCAGGTCACGTCGCCCACCACGACCAGGGCCGCGTTGCGCGGACGATAGTGGGTTCGGTAAAAGCGCAGCAGGTCCCTTCGGGTAATGGCCCTTATCTGCGCGGGGCGGCCCATGTCCAGCCTGCCATAGGGGTGGCTCCGACCAAAGAGGGCCCTGGCGAAGACGATGCTGGCCACGTAGGTGGGGTACATGAGGACCCGCGCCACCACGTTGCTGTTGGCCGCCTTGCGGCGTGCCAGCTCCGCAGCCGGGAAGGTGGGCCTTGTGGCCACCTTGGAAAGCAGCGCCAGGGCAGGACGCAGGTTGCGTCTGAGCACCACGAGCGACAGGTGGCTGCCGTCCTCTCCGGCGTGCGTGCGGAGAGTGGCGCCGAGCTGCCCGGCGCGCTTGGCAAGGGCCATGGCGTCCAGACCCGCCGCACCCTCGTTGAGCATGTCGGCGGTCATGTAGGCCACCCCTGGCTTGCCCTTGGGATCCTCCCAGGAGCCAGCACGCACCACGAGCCTCAGGGCCACCAGGGGCAGGGCGGGGCGACGCACCATGAGCACCGTGAGGCCGTTTCTGAGGGTCCGGGACTCCACCTTGGGGGTGACTATCGCTGGCGCGGGACCGGGCCGTGGCGGCCTCGCGCGCCAGGCCACGACTGGGCGTGGACGGGCGGGCTCAGGTCGTCTCGATGGCCGCCGGGCAGCGGGGCGGGTGGGTCCGCTGGTCACATCCGGGCGTGGCTCAGGCCTGGGTGGGCGCGGCTCGGGCCTGGGCTTGCAGGTAACCAGCGAGGAGCCCGCCAGCAGCAGCAGGCCAAAACGTAATAGCGTTGGCGCCATGGGGCGTCGATCCGTACGTGATCTCATTTGGCACCTCCTGGGGAGCGGGCTGGGGAGCGGGCTGGGGAGCGGGCTGGGGGGGACGCCAGGGGCAGCACGTGGATCACCACCCTTGCTCTGCTGGACGCGAGCCGCCGGGCCATGGCCTGCACGGACTTGCGGCTGGCCCGCCGATAGCGCAGCAGGTCCTTCTTCAGGTAGCCCGGGTCGCCCACGTACAGGTTGTAGGTCTGCAGCAGGTTGGCGCGAGCCCCCACCCGCTGCAGGGACATCATGGTGCGGGTCTCGATGACGTTTCGAGCTCGCTGGAGCTCTGCCCGGGAGATCCCTCGGCGGGCCACCCTGCCCAGCACCCTCAAGAGCCCGCTCTCCACCTCGGCGGCCGTGTGAGAGCCGGCCGCCAGGGCCGACATGACGAACATGGACCCGGCCTGGAGGGAGCGCTGGTATGCCGAGACGCTCTCCTGCACCAGCTTCTCCCGGTAGACCAGCGTGCGGTAGAGCCTGCTGGACTTCCCCTCCTGGAGCACCTGGGACAGCAGGTCCAGCTCTGCGTCACCTTTCTCAAAGAGCGCTGGCGTGACCCAGCCGATGATGACCTTGGGAAACCTGACACGGTCTCGAAGCAAAACCCTGCGCTCCTTTTTGTGGACGGGTCGCTGGGGCAAGGTGCGCCTGGGTCGGGGGAGACCCTCGAGCGGTCCAAAGTACTTGGCCACCAGCTTCTTGGCGTCGGCCACCTGGAAGTCACCCGCCAGGGTCAACGTGGCGTTGGCCGGGGTGTAGTACTTTTTGAAGAACCCCTTCACGTCCGCCAGGGAGGCGGCGGAGAGATCCTTCATGGTGCCGATGACACAGCCAGAGTAGGGGTGGGGCGGTGGAAAGAGCTCCCGGCAGAGCACCTCCTGCGCGACTCCATAGGGGCGATTCTCATAGCTCTGCCGCCGCTCGTTCTTCACCACCATGCGCTGCCTGTCCAGCTTGGCCTTGCTCAGGGTGTGCAGCAGAAACCCCATGCGGTCCGACTCCAGCCACAGGGCCAGGGCGAGCTGGTTGCTGGGCACCGTCTGGAAGTAGTTGGTCCTGTCGAAGCTCGTGGTCCCGTTCACCTGGCTCACCCCTGCCCGCTGCAGGTAGCTAAAGTGCATGTCGTCCCCCACGTGGGCAGACCCCTGGAACATCATGTGCTCGAACAGGTGAGCAAACCCGGTGCGCCCTGCCCGCTCGTCCACGGCCCCAACCCGGTACCAGACGTTCACCGCCACCAGCGGCAGGGACCGGTCCTGGTGCAGGATGACCTCCATCCCATTTGGCAGCTTGTACTTCACGAACCCGATGCTGGGCGCCGAGGAGCCGGGCTTGCGGGCGGTGGCCGGCGGCGGCGGCAGCGTCGCCAGGATCGCCAGCGGGCCGAGCAGCAGTGTCTTTCTCATGGCTCTCCTCCGAGTAGGTCTGGCCAGCGTCCTGGCCTGTGGATAGATGCTCGCGCCGAGGAGGGTACCACCGGCAGCGGCGCAGGGCAAAGCAGTCCCGGCGGTCGGGTTCGACTTGAACTGAGCTGGCGATTTCTCTATAGTCGCCGCACGAACACAGCCATCGGCGACGAGGTAGCTCATCATGTCCGACGAGATCCATGGCCTGAAGATCGGGGACAAGCTCAGGGAGCGCAGGGAGGCGCACGGCTTGACCACCATCCAGCTAGCCAAGCGCTGTGACCTCTCCGAGGCGCGGCTCATGGCCATCGAAGAGGGGTTCGCCATGCCCACCATCTCGACCCTGCTCCGCCTGGCGCGGGAGCTCGGGGTTGGAGTGGGTCATTTCTTCCAGGATGAGGATCCCAAGAGGCCTGTGGAGGTGGTCCGAAAAGAGGACCGCATCAAGGTTGCCCAGGAGAAAAAGGAGGGAGTGTCCGAGGGGCTGTACTACAACTACGAGGCGCTGACGGTCACCTATCCAAACGCTCGAATGAGGCCGTTTTTCGTGGAGGTGAAGACCGGGGACCACTCGGAGATTGAGCCCGCCTCCCACAAGGGCCAGGAGTTCAACTTCGTGCTCCAGGGCGAGGTGGAGTGGCGCTCGGACACCGAGTCCCACAAGCTCCGGGCCGGCGACGCCATCTACTACAACAGCGAGATCCCACACAAGATCATCGGGCTCGGTGACACCAACGCCAAGGTCCTGGCGGTGGTCTTCGACGACGGGTAACCCCCATCCTCTTCCGCTCTACGATCTCTTCAGGGCCTGCCGTGAGCAGGAGGTCCCTCGCCAACAGTTGGCTGCGTCACCTGGCCTCGCTGCTGCTCGCCGTGATGCTCCCGGGCTGCGGCGGCTCCCCCAGGAGCAAGCCTCCCACTCCCCTGGCTGCCACCCGGCCAGTGACCCCGGGAGTGGTGGTGCAGCTCCGGCTGGCCGTGGAGGGCTTTGACACGGTGTTCGACATGCGCGCCGAGGAGCAGGATCTGCTCCCCATGCTCGTGCACGCGTGGGCGACCTTCTACGGGCTAGAGGATCCGGCGGCCACTGCCAAAGCTCGCTACGAGCTCACCGAGCGCCTCTGCAGGAGACGACTGCCCAACATCCGGGAGCCCAGGGATCTCTTTGCCTGCATGGACGGTCTGCGGGAGGCCCTGCTGGCCGACCTGATCTGGGTCATCGACAGCTACCTTGGGGCAGGCCACCCGGACCGGGTCGGAGGCTACAGCCTGAAAAAGATCCGCAAGGTGATCTCCCTCAGGCGACAGCTCCTGCTGGCTTCCCTCCCCACCAGGCGTCAGCGGAGGAGCAGGCGCCCGCTTCCGCTGGTGGCGCGCTGCCGCCTTCGCCAACCCCTGGCTCCAGTGCTGAACCTGGGACCCCGAGAGATCTCCATCAACAGCTTTCCAGTGCTCACCTGGCCCCGGGGAGCCCCTGGCAGGCCCGCCGACCAGGACATGGCGCGGCTCCGATACCAGCTCGAGAGTCGCCTCATGGAGAGCCAGGCCGCTGGAAAGCAGCCAGAGCAGCTCATCCTGGCCACCCGCGGAACCCCGTCGTCACCCCTTTGGCTTCGCGTGGTGAGCCTGGCAGCGAGCCTTGGGGTGTCTCGAGTCTGCCTCAAGGCAACCCGGAAGGGGCCCTTTCGCGTGCCCTGCTGCCTGCCGGTACGCCTCTCCCCCAAGGTGGTGCATCCTCGGCCCGCCCTGGAGCTGGACGCCAGGGGGTTGCGGCTGGTGAGTGACAAGGGCTCCCACCCGGTGGCCCTGAGCCAAAAGGACCTGCTGGCCGCCCTGGCGCAGCTTGGCCCGTCGGGCGCTCAGCCACCGCTGGTGCTGCTCGCGGGCGCCAGGCCTCGTCAGCTCCTCCGCGCCGTGGAGGCGCTGGTGGGCATGGCCGAGCCGGAGCTGATCCCCCCCTCCGTGACCCTCCCGACCAGGCGCCCGCCCCCGGGGCGGGCTCACCGCGGAGTCGCTCCCATGACGAGAACGCCACACCCGGAAACACCGCACCCGGGAACGGATCGCACGGCTCGCGCCGCGCCCATGTCCAGGCCCGCACCGCCCGGCTTCAGGCCCGACACCGTCAGCCGTTGACACGGGAGCTACTGGGGCGAGGTGCCGGGCCCCGGAGAGCTCGGAGAGCTGGCCCGAGCGGCAGCCACCGGCTCGTCCAGGAGCGAGCCGAGCCGCCGCTGCAGCTTTGAGATACGGTCCGCCAGGTCGGCCAGGCGCTCCCGGCTGGCGCGGGCCATCTGATCCAGGCTCGCCAGGTCGCGGGTGAGCTTTTCGATTTCCATCGCTCCAAGGATAGACATCCCGGCCAGGGGATGTCAACGTGTAGCCATGAACGAACCACTGCTGCCCCGCATCGGCACCGTGGGCTTTGATGGTCCGCGGGAGCGCACCTTTTCCAGGCTCGGCCTGGTGGAGTACCAGGAGTCCTTCACTGGCACCCCGTCGGAGAGGTCCCTGCGCAGGCTCCGCCGCCGAGCGGGCGATGACTTCACCTTTGTGCTGCGAGCCTCGGCGGTCATCACCCACGGCGGTGAGCCGCTGCTGGACCGGCTCCGGCTCGCCTACCTCCCGGAGGGACGGCTACCCAGGGCCCCCTTTGAGCTGGACGAGCTCACGCACGCAGCGTGGCGGTTCACCCTCAGGAGCGCCGAGGCTCTCGGAGCCGGGGCCATCTTCTGGCAGACCCCGGCGAGCTTTCGTCCCACCCCCAGGAGCCGCGCCAGGTTGGCGCGCTTTGCGGAGCGCCACCTGGCCGGGTCCTCCCTTCCGATCATCTGGGACGCCATGGGGCTGTGGGAGCCCGACGAGCTCAAGGCCGCAAGCCAGGACCTTGGCCTGGTGCCCTGCCGAGATCCTCTGCTGGAGGAGCGGGCGTTCCCCGGGCGGAGCTACCTGCGAGTCATGGGCAAGGCTCGAACTGCGCACGGCCTTGGCTCGGACGAGCTATACCTTCTGGCTGACGCGGTGGAGGCCAGCGAGCTGCCCTGGGTGGCGCTCCACACGGCGACCCCCTTTCGAGACGCACGCTCCTTGAGCCAGGTCGTCGCCGGAGCCTGAGGGATGTCCCTCACCGCCGAAGAGATCCGGCTGGTGGTGGCAGAGCTGCAAGTGCTGGTGGGGTCCAGGACGCGTCGCATCTACCAGCAGGACCGCTTCACGCTCCTGCTTCGCACCCAGGGCCCGACTCTCTGTCTCTCCTGCCACCCTCGAGCGAGCCGGCTCCTGCTCGTCCACCAGCTCCCCGAGCGCGTGCCCGCGCGAGACTTCTGCATCTTGTGTCGCAGGCGGTTGGAGGGAAGGATAGTCTCCGGGCTTAGCCAGCCTGGAGGAGATCGCTGCGCTCGGATCTCCTTCCGTGGCGAGCCGGAGCTGAGCCTCGTTGCAGAGCTGACCGGGCGCCACGCCAACCTGCTGCTGCTGGAAGGGGAGACCGTCCTTGGCTCCCTGCTCCCCAACCGCTCCCAAAAACGTAGCCTGGAGCCGGGTCGCCCGTACG
>JAJRWW010000189.1 GCA_024276595.1 Myxococcota bacterium | reverse complement strand
GGCAAAGGGCAGCATGCGCTGCCCCTCGCAGGCTGCAACAAAGGCGTCATGCCTGGAGCCCTCGGAGAAGTCCTCTGTCACCAGCTCCCAAAGCTGCTCCAGCACCACCTCCGAGAGGGTCGTGTCGTCGCGAGATGGCGGGTTGATGGGCGACTGCTGCAAGGAGCCAGTGCCCCCATCCCCTGCCCCATCCCCTGCCCCGTCTCCATCCCCTGCCCCGTCTCCATCCCCTGCCCCGCCCCCCGGCTCTCCCGCCGGCTCTTCGTCCTCCAAGGGGCTGACTACGGTGACCTCCTCGTCACAGGCCGGGCAGTAGAAGACCACCCTGGGAGGCTCCTGCTCACAGGCAAAGCACTCCGCCTCCACCAGCTCCTCGCAGTCGGGACAGAAAACACGTAGGGTCAAAGCTCACCCCGTACGGCCTCGCTACCGCACCATCGAGATACAGCCACGATATTAGTGCATACCTCCCCGCAGGTCGAGGCCGAGAGGGTCAAGCCGCCGAGCTTGCTCCTTGAACAACGGCCGCGTCTTTTCTAAGATGGAGTTGGCTCTCGCAAGAGGATGTACATCTGTTGCTGGAAGCGGCGCTGGCGGGCGCGAGAGCTGCGCTGTGCCGCGTTTCGTGAAGAGGTGCTCCCATGCGTGCTTGGACTCGGTTGGTGACTGTGCTGGTTGTGGCCATTGCCTTGGGCGCGGGTCTGGGTCTGGGGGCTACCGCCGGGGGCTGTGGCAAGGATCCCGGCGTGGGGGGACCAGGAGGCGACGGCGGAGCCCACGACTCCTCTGCCTCGGACGCTCGAGGCCAGGACGCGGTCGCGGCAGACTCCGGGCAATCCTCCTGCGTCGGGGGCACCGACCTGGACAACGACGGCTACGGGGATGGCTGCCCCGCAGGGCCCGACTGCGATGACACCAACCCGCAGGTGCATCCGGGCGCCCAGGAGCTCTGCAATGGCCTGGATGACAACTGTGATGGCGCCGTGGACGAGGGGGTCATCACTCCCTGCGGAAACTGCTCGCCGGACTGCACCACCGACTCCATCGGATCGGGCCCCTTCCCCATGCCCGAGGACTCTCCTTCCGTCGAGGCGGACGGGGTTGGCCTGGATCCCAACGGGGACCTGGTGCTGGACCAGAGCTCGGCGGCGGGAAACTATCTCTGGATCGCCAATGAGAACGACTGGGGCCGAGGCACGGTCTCCAAGGTGGACAGCGCCTCGCTGATGGAGACGGCGCGGTACTTCACCGTCACCTGCTCATCCAACCCGGCAACCCCTGAGTGCGACGACGTGGACGACTTAGACCCTGGGTTCGGTGGATCCTTCAACATCCCCTTCGGCTCCACTGCCATCAACCCTTCCCAGAACAACCGCCCCTCCAGGACCGCCATGGACTACAACGGAGACGTGTGGGTGGCCAACAGGGCCTTCGGCCTCCAGGCGTCGGTGACAAAGATCGCGAACGACGAGTCGGACTGTGTGGACCGCAACGGAAACGGGCAGATCGACACCTCGCGGGATCTGGACAGCAATGGTTTCATTACGACAGACTGTGACTCCAACGGTCTGCCCGACGACATCAACACCGCTTGCACAGACGGCCTGCCGGAGCCGGAGTTTTTGGGGCTGGACGACGAGTGCGTGCTCTTTACCACCAACGTAGGCGTGGTCAACGACGTGGCGCGCGCCATAACCATCGACGGCGGAGACCCTTACTCTGGCGGCGCAGGGAACGTCTGGGTCCCGCTCCACATGCGCACCAACGGCAACATCCTGCTCAAGATCGACGGCGCCACTGGCGAGATCATCGCCGGCTGGCAGATGCCCTCGGAGATGAACGCCTACGGGGCGGCCGTGGATGGCCACGGTATCCTGTGGATCACCGACTACCCCTGGGACGCGGTCTACCTGCTGTACTTCGACACCAACACGGAGACCATGGGGACGCTCATCCCCAACGGCTTCTGGAACGACCCCCTCTGCCAGGATGTGGCAGGCAACGGCAAAAGGTCCGCCAACCAGTACGGCATTGGCCTCGACTCGGAGAACAACATCTGGATGGGGGGCTGGAACTGCGGCGCGGTGTTCCGCTACCGCCCCGACCGGACATCCTTCGCCTCCCTCGCCCAGGGGACCTGGACTCGCGTGCGCTTCGGCATGGGCTACATGCGCGGCATCGCCGCGGACAAGCGCGAGGTTGGAGGAGTGCAGCACCACAACTTCATCTGGTCCGCCATCAACTCCTACGGCGGGGTGGGCTACATTGCCCGGGTTCCCCAGTGGATCCTGGACGGGGACTACCACTGCAACGACATCCCCGAGTGCGACACCTTCATGCTCACGGGCGACGGAGTGATCGGCTGCGGGGTGGCCTTTGACGGCAACATCTGGGGGATCAGCCACGCGGGTAGCCACGCCACCCGCCTCATGGTGGACGCCAACGGGGACGTCACCAACGATCCCCCCTGGCGCAACACCGCGGACGTATACGACCTGACCGACGACGCCGTTCAGGTCGGCGCAAACCCTTACACATACAGTGACTTCACCGGGTTCGGCCTCAAGACCTTCACCCGGCCGAGGGGCACCTACCGCTATGTGCTCAGGGGCTGCGATCTGCCCAACGAGTCCAACTGGCGGAAGGTGGAGTGGAGCAGCACCGAGCCTCCGGGCACATCCATCCTCCTGCGCGTACGAACCAGCGAGGACGGAGTCCTCTGGGGCGACTGGTACGGCCCCTGGGACCAGAGCCCGGCCACGCTCTACGATCCACCCGGGCCGCTTTTCCCCAACCCAGCGCAGTACCTGCAGGTGGAGTTCGAGCTCTCGACCACAGACAGCGCCACCACACCCACGCTGCACGACTTCCAGATCATCTGGCAGTGTGACGCGCCAGTGGGGTGACGACGCCCCGCCCCCGGCTGCCACCAGTGCCACCGACAACCTGTTGACCATGCAAGCACGAGTTTTCGAAACACACACCCGCGTACGATATGCCGAGACCGACGCCACAGGCATCGTCTACTATGCCAACTACCTCGTCTACTTCGAGCTGGGCCGGGTGGACATGTTCCGCCAGGTGGGCCTGCCCTACGACCGCCGTCTGCCCATCGCGGAGAGCCACTGCCGCTACCTGGCTTCGGCCGCCTTCGACGACCCCTTGCGCATCGAGACCTTCCTGGAGGAGATGCGCCACCGCAGCTTTCGGCTCGGCTCGCGAATCTTCCTCGAGCCCGAGGACGGTGCCCGCTCGACGCTCGTGGCCGAGGGATGGGTCGTGATGGTGACGGTGGACCAGGACAACCGCCCCATCTCCCTCCCACCGAGCTTTCGCAACGCCTTCGCCGCCATGGGTTAGCGCATCCCTACCGACCCAGCTCGACTCCGGACCCACCTGCGGCAGACGCGAGCCTGGCGCCTCACCTGGTCATGACGCAGTGCCCCTTGTATCCCCGGCCCACGGGGATATAGTCCTGTGTCTGGAGACCGGCACCCATGGGTATTACAGATCTGTTTCGACCGAACTGGAAACACAGCGACGCGGCGGTGCGGGCCAGGGCCGTAAGGGCCATGGACGCCGACGACCTGAGTCTCCTGCTGAAGATCGCGCAGTCGGACGAGGACCGGGCGGTGCGAGAGCTGGCAGTGGCCAGGATCGACGACGCCGATGCCCTGGATGCGCTGGCAGACTCCTGCTCGCGCCGCTCGACCGCGTCGGCGGCTCGAGAGCGCGCCTGCACCCTGCGCATCTGTGCCGCCGTCCAGGGAGATGACCCCGACGCCGCCCGGCAGGCCGTCGCCAAGATCCATGAGGACACCCACCTGGCCGACATAGTGCGACGAGCCCATATCGAGGAGATCCGCCTCCTGGCCCTGGACCGGCTCCAGGATGAGCGAGCCCTGGCAGAGGTCATCCGCGCCTCAAAGGATCGCCAGCTCTGCCGGACCCTGCTGGACCGCATCGAGGAGCTCGCCATCTTGCGCTCACTGGCCCTGGAGGAGCAGCGCCGGGAGCTGGCGCAGGCGGCCCTGGAACGCGTGGACGACCCGGACGCCCTCCGGACCATCGCCAAGGGAGCCAAGGTAAAGGCGGTCCGAAAAAGGGCGAAGAAGAGGCTCGACACTTTGACAGCGCCCGATCCCGAGGTGCTGGCCCAAGACCTGGCACAAAAGAGGCTTCACGCTCAGCTCGTCCAGCTCTGTCGTCGTGCGGAGGAGCTGGCCGCCTCCACCGACTGGGAAAGGGCCTCCAGCGGACTGGATGCCCTCCAGTCCGAGTGGGACGAGCTCACCTTCAAGCGCACCCACAGCGATGAAAAGATCCAGCAGCGCTTCAAGGCCGCCCTCCTGGGCTTCTCCAAGAGGCGGGACCAGGCCCTGGCCATGCTCGCCGGCAGAGAGGATCGGGCCGCTCGACGTCGAGATCTTCGAAGCGAGCACCAGGCCGAGCTAGACGCACGCGCCGCCATCTGTGAACGCATCTTGGCCCTGGATGGCGAGGACGCCTCAGACAGGCTCGGCGAGCTCCAGCGCCAGTGGGAGCAGCGGGGCGAGCTGCCGGCTCCCCTGGCCGAGGAGGCCCAAAAAAGATATGACACAGCGGTCAGACAGTGTCAGCGGAGGCTGGATCGCCACCAGGCGCGAGCCGACGCCGGTGAGCGTGTCCAGGAGCTGCTGGCGGAGCTGGAGCGCGCCCTGGAGATCCGCAAGATGACCGTGCTCCGAAAGCGCTTCGAGCCCCTGCTGGCGCGCTGGAACAAGGTCGCCGGGGACGCCACCGAGGAGCAGAGGGGGCACTTCGACTCTCTGGCGGCAAGCTATGCGGAGAGGGACGAGCAGGACCGAGCTCGCTTCCAGCAGCGCAAGGAGGAGAACAGGGCTCGCATAGAGGAGCTCATCGAGCTGCTGCGCGCGGCCACATCCAGCGAGGACATCCGGGAGGTGGACAGGCTCCTCAAGCAAGCCCGGGCCACGCTCAAGAAGCCGGGGCCCCTGCCCAGCCGGGATCTATGGAGAGAGCTCCGCCCGACCCTGGACGAGGCGCAGCAGGGTCTGTACTTGCACCTGCAGGACCTGCGGGAGGCCGATAGCTGGCAGCGCTGGGCGAACACCCCCCGCGCCGAGGAGCTCTGCAAGGAGGCAGAGGCCCTGGCAGAGCTGGAGGACCTGGCGGAGGTGGCCAGGAGGCTGCGTCCCCTGCAGAAGGAGTGGAAAAAGATCGGCCCTGTCTCCCGGGATCAGGCCAACGAGCGCTGGCAGCGCTTCAAGGCGGCCTGCGACAGTGCCTATGAGCGCTGCGCCCCATTTTTCGCCGAGCAGGAGACTCAGCGCCAGGAGAACCTCCTGGAGAAGGAGCAGCTCTGCGCCCTGGCCGAGGAGCTCGCCGACTCCACCCAGTGGAGCGAGACCACGGATCGGCTCAAGCAGCTTCAAACGGAGTGGAAGGCCATCGGACCCGTTCCCCGCAAGAGCTCCGACGCCGTGTGGAGACGCTTTCGAGCGGCCTGCGACAGGTTCTTCGACCGTCGCAAGGAGCACTTCAAGGCCCAGGACGCCGAACGCAAGGTGAACCTGGAGAAGAAGACCACGCTGTGCGAGCGTGCCGAGGAGCTGGCCCGATCCTCCGAGTGGGTGGAGACCGCAGAGAAGCTCAAGGCCCTCCAGGCCGAGTGGAAGTCCCTGGGGCCGGTGCCTCGAAGCAAGTCTGACGCCATATGGGAGCGCTTCCGCGCCGCCTGTGACCTGTTCTTTGCCCGCCGAAAGAGCCACCTCGACGAGGGACGCGGCGAGAACCTGGCCCAGAAGCGGGCCCTGTGCGATGCGCTCGAGGCAGCCCTGGACCACCGGGGAGACGCCAGCACGGCAGAGTCGCTGGCCGCCCTCACCCTGAAGACATGGGAGCGCTTTGAGGCCATCGGGCCCATCCCCTTCGACGAAGAGCGCCCCATGCAGGAGCGCCTGAACGACCTCACCCTGAGGGCGGTGGAGGCTCACCCGGGCGCCTTCGGAGGAACCCCCCTCGATCCAGAGGCCAACGCTCGCCGCCAGGCCGAGCTGTGCATGCAGGCGGAGGTGCTCGCCACGAGCGCCCGGGAGAGGAGGGGAGGAGGACGAATCGACCTGGAGGACCAGGACCCCGAGATGGTGGCTGCCCGGCTGAAGGAGGCCATGGCATCCAACGCCTTCAAGGAGGAGTCCAGGGCGGAGGACGCCCAGAGGATGGCCGACCAGGTGGCGGCCCTGAGAAGGAGCTGGGCCCGGGTCGGCCCGGTGGCAGGGGAAAAGAGGATCGCGCTGCAAGAGCGCTTTGAGAGGGCCTGCGCAGAGATCCTGGGCCCTGGCGACAGGTAGCCCCCAGCACGCACCCGGCGGCCTTTTGGCTGCCCCGGCTGGCCAGGAGGAGAGGTGACAGACTTCATCCAAGAGCTGGATCAGCACCTTTGGAACCGAGGGACCCACTACCGGATCTACGAGAAGCTCGGAGCTCACGCCCACCAGGTGGATGGCGTCCGGGGCACTCACTTCGCCCTCTGGGCTCCCAACGCCCGGCAGGTCTCGGTGATCGGAGACTGGAACGGCTGGGACGCAGGGGCCGACCCCATGGAGCCGGTGGGGGTGAGCGGGATCTGGGTCAGGTTCGTTCCTGGCGTTGGCCCTGGCTCCCTGTACAAGTACGATCTGACCTCACGTGACGGTCACAGGGCCGAGCAGGCCGACCCCGTGGGCTTCGCCGCCGAGCTGCGGCCTCGCACCGCCTCCAAGGTCTGGGACCTTTCCGGCCATGGGTGGGGAGATGGCGCCTGGATGAGCAGGCGGGGGGAGGCTCAGCGGCTGGGAGCTCCCATCTCCATCTACGAGGTCCACCTGGGCTCCTGGATGAGCGCTCCCCAAGGGGCCGACCGCTTTCCCTCCTACCGGGAGCTGGCCCCACGCCTGGCCGATCACGCCCTCCGCCATGGCTTCACCCACGTGGAGCTGCTCCCCATCTCAGAGCACCCCCTGGACGCCTCGTGGGGCTATCAGACCATCGGCTACTACGCCCCCACCAGCCGTTTCGGAACCCCGGATGACTTCATGTTCTTTGTCGACACCCTCCACCAGGCGGGGGTGGGGGTCCTGCTGGACTGGGTGCCGGCCCATTTCCCCAAGGACGGGCACGGGTTGGCCTTCTTCGACGGCACCCACCTCTTCGAGCACGCGGATCCGCGCCAGGGGGAGCACCGGGACTGGGGCACGCTGATCTTCAACTTCGACCGCTACGAGGTTTCCAACTTCCTCATCGCCAACGCGTTGTTTTGGCTGGACCGCTACCACATCGACGGCCTGCGGGTGGACGCGGTGGCCTCCATGCTCTACCTGGACTACTCGCGCGAAGATGGAGACTGGCTGCCCAACCCCCACGGCGGCCGCGAGAACCTCGGCGCCATCGAGTTTCTCAAGCACCTAAACAGCAAGATCTACGAGGAGTTCCCAGACGCGATGACCCTCGCCGAGGAGTCCACGAGCTGGCCGGCAGTCTCCAGGCCGACCCACCTCGGGGGCCTGGGCTTCGGGTACAAGTGGGACATGGGCTGGATGCACGACACCCTCTCGTACTTCTCCCGCGACCCCATCCATCGCAAGTACCACCACTCGGATCTGACCTTTCGGATGCTCTACGCCTGGCACGAGAGCTTCGTCCTGCCCCTCTCCCACGACGAGGTGGTCCACGGGAAGGGCTCGCTGGTCTCCAAGATGCCAGGGGACCGCTGGCAGAAGCTGGCCAACTTGAGGCTGCTGCTGGGACAAATGTGGGTGCAGCCGGGCAAGAAGCTGCTGTTCATGGGCGGTGAGATGGCCCAGTGGAGGGAATGGGACCACGATGCCTCCCTGAGCTGGGAGCTGCTCGACGACCCCGACCACAGCGGCATCGCTCGGTGGGTAACCGACCTGAACTGGACCTACCGCGCCGAGCCCGCCCTGCACGAGCTGGACGCCGAGGCCAGGGGGTTCGAGTGGGTGGACTGCACCGACGCCGACAACAGCGTCATCAGCCTGCTGCGCCTGGACCGCGGCGGAAACCCCATCCTCGCCGTGCTGAGCTTCACGCCGGTCGTGCGCGAGCGCTACAGGGTAGGGGTCCCGCTCCCAGGGCTGTGGGAGGAGCTCCTAAACAGCGACGCAAAGGAGTACGGCGGCAGCGGCGTGGGCAACCTGGGCGGTGTGCATGGGGAGCCAGTCCCCTGGCACGGCAGGGACCAATCGGTGAGCCTCACCCTTCCACCCCTGGGGATGCTCCTGCTCAAGCCGCGCCCAGGCCGGGGCTGATTCGAAGCCCGCCCGGCCTGGATGCCCATCAAGGACGGCGCAGCTCCTCGGGCGCCTCCCCCAGGAGCTCCTCGTACTCCAGGGGGTGCTCGTGCTTCATGCGCTCGACAGAGATGCGGCCCGTGAACATGCAGCGGTCCAGCGGAAACACCTCGGGTGAGAACACCGAGTTGTAGATGTGCCAGATCACCAGGACCGACAAGGCGAGCATGGCCTCGTTGGAGTGAGTGATCTTGGCGGCGGGGATCAGCTCCCCCGGCAGGAAGGAGAAGGTCTGAAAGACCCACATGGGAAACCAGAGAAGAAACCCAGTGGCGATCATGATGGTGCTGCCCAGCACGATCCCCCAGTACTCGAACTTGGCTCGATAGTCGTAGCGCCCACAGCGTGCCGGGTGATCTGCCAGCTTCAGGTAGTAGCGGAGGTTCTGCAAGAGGTCCGTGAAGTCCTTGAGAGACACCACCATGGACGGCTGCCAGCGCAGCCACAGCACCACCAGGAAGGCCACCGTCAGGTGCAGCACGAACACCAGGCTGAAGGCGAGGCCGCTGAGCCTGTGCACCAGCCTGGTGTGGTCTATTCCACCCAGCGCGGAGATCACCTGCGCCGACCAGGCCGCGTCGTGGTATCTCTGCGCCAGCCCGGTCACCGCCAGCACCACGAACAGGGAGGCCACTGTCCAGTGCTCCAGCCGCCGGAGCCAGTGGTGGCGCAGGATCTGCTCGGGCTTGTGCTCCTTGTCCACCGGTGCCTCCTCAGCGTTTGACGGCGTAGCGCCAGAAGTGGAGCGCCACCTGCAGCCCGAGCCCCACGATCATCAGCGGAATGAGCAGCCGATAAAAGAGGCTGATCCAGTACACCAGGGGGGTGCGCTTCGGGCTCGGAATCCAGTGGGACACCCAGGCGTCCGGGAAAGCCGCCGTGGCCCTGGGGTGGCACCTGCGACACCTGGTCAAAAGCAGCCTCTTCACCGCGGCCTTGTCTCCCCCGCGGGAGGACTTTATGTCGTGGATCCCGTGGCAGTCCACGCAGAGGGCGATCTTGCGCACGTCCTTTTTTTCCTTGCGATAAAATCGCAGGGTCACTCCGTGGAAGTCGTCCAGGTAGGAGCTGAGCACATCGGGAGAGAGCCCGTACTTCTTCATGAGGCGACGGTTGCCGTGGCAGTGCCCGCACAGCTCGGGTATCCGGGCGCGATAGCCGGGAGCGCCCGGGTTTCGGATGTCGTGGACTCGGTGGCAGTCAGTGCAGGTGGGCACGTCGGCCGACCCCTCTCCGAAAAGCGCAGCCCCGTGGACGCTGCTGGCAAACTGCCCGTAGACCTTCCCGTGACAGCGCCGACACCTGCCGGCTATCTGCCGGTGACCCCCCCCCTTGGGCCTGGGCGCGTGCACCTTGTGGCAGTCCACGCAGCCGGGCCGTCGCCCT
>JAJRWW010000188.1 GCA_024276595.1 Myxococcota bacterium | reverse complement strand
GTGATCTTGGAGTCAAAGCCCACAAAATGTGCCACGGGCATGGGCAGGCCGGTGACCGGGTTCGTCTGCTGTCTGAGGCCGTCGTCCACCACCTCGTAGACCGGATCGGAGCCGGTGTGCATGTACAAGAGCTGCTTGAGGCCCACGTCCATGTAGCTCACGTGCCAGATCGTGTCGTCGGCGTGGATGCGCACCGAGGGGTAGAGGCCCACGTCGCCCCCTGCGCCGTCGTCCCCGTCCAGAATCACCGGTGGCAGGAAGGCGCCGCTGTCGGAGTCGAGCTCGGCTCCCTTGAGGTTGCCGTTGAAGGAGTCGTAGTACACCACCACCGGGCGATCATCGGAGGTGCGGGCCACGGCCGAGGTGACCCCGACCCCTGCCGGCCAGTCCGCCAGGGGCGCATCCGGATCCGGCTCGGGCACGGCCAGCTCGTCCACGATGTAGATGCTCCAGTCGGACCCGAAGCTCGGGTTGGCGGTGATGGCCTGGGCAAAGCGGATCTGGGTCACGGTGCCCACCCCGTCGGGAGACGGCAGGTTCTGGACCATGTAGGCGATGCCAGGGGCGCGGTCTCCGTTACGCATGGACATTGCAGTGTACCTGCCGGCGTCGCCGCTGTCGGCGGACTCGGAGTCGCCGCCGTCGTCGACCACCATGATCGTCCAGGTGCTGCCGTCGAACCGCGCCAACCTCAGGGCGCCGTGGGAGACGTCGTAGTAGGCGATGACCGGGTTGCCGTCGGCGTTGGTGCCGATGGAGGTGAACCGGCCCACGTGCTCTCCCTTGGTGCGGATGCCCCCGCGGATCTCGGAGGTGGGCACGTCCGGCTCCTGGTCCCAGGGGACCCCGTCGATGAACTCCCACTGGGTAATGATCGGGTTGGAGCCGATGTCGTTCTTGGCGATGCGCCCGTACATGAGGTCGCCATAGCGAGCGTTGTAGGCAGACACCATCACGTCGCCGTAGGAGACCGCCAAGGAGGAGTACTGGCCGATCTTGCCCCAGACCAGGTCGTCCATGCACTGACAGGTGTTGTCGATGCAGAGGGGGATCTGGCCGTCCTCGCACTGGAGAGCCACGCACTCGTCATCATCTGAGCAGGTGGGGATCACCTCGGCGTCCGGGTCGCCGGCGCCGGCCTTCTTCGCGCACCCCACCAGGCCCAGGACGCCCAGCAGGCCGATCAGCATCAGGCCCCTCCAGCCCCGGCCCGGCCTCCTCGCCGGACCCTGGCGCCGAAAAAACAGCAGCCCCAGCAGCCCCAGCAGGAAGATGCCCAGGGGAGGCTCCCCGCCCGAGGCTGTGCACCCGCAGCCGCTCTTGGGAGCCACCGCGGGTACGGCCCCCAGCAGGTCCGCGGAGATCTCCGACTCGGAGACGTTGCCGGCCTCGTCCTGGACGCGCACGCGCAGCACCCCACCGTGAGCCCTGGCCAGCCGCCGGGCCCGCTCCAGGGGCAGGCTGCCGCGGTGGGACCACTCCGAGAAATGCTCGGGCTCGAACTCGTAGGAGTACCTCAGGTCGTTTCTGGCCGTGACCAGATCGAAGCCGTTGAACAGCACCACGCCGTCCTCCACCGTGGCCTTCTGCATGGGCGGCATGGAGTCGATGAGCACGTCGAACACCTGGGGCTGGCGCTCCAGGGAGCGGGGGCGACCCTTGACCCTGCCCCGCACCTCCACCCGGTGCCACCCCTGGAAGGTGAACGCCCTGTCGCGGATGACCAGCTCCGGTCCCGACCTGAAGCCGCGCCAGATGGTGCCATCCAGCCGGTACTGCCACTCCACCTGCTGCGCATCGGCCCTGGTGGGCGCCACCGCGATGCGCACGAAGGGCACGTCCTTGGCCTCCTCGGGCACGGTCTGGTCGAGCTGAGAGGCGCGCCAGCGCTCGGGGCTGGGCACGTACACATCCACCAGCCTGGCGTCGGTGACCACTGGCGGCGCAGGCGGCAGGGGCCCGGGGGGCACCGGGCTGGGCGCGGCCAGGTTCGCCAGGATGAGCATCATGTCCTGGGCGTCATTGGACCGGAACTCCAGGTACTCCATCTTTACGCCCATCATCTCGGGCATGGCGATCTGGGGGAGCATTCCGGTGATCATCGGCATGAGCATGGAGAGCACGTTGGGGAAGAGCGCCTCCAGCTCCTCCGGGCTGTCGCCGATGAGCTCGCTGTCGTGGATGCGCACGACCATGTTGGCCGCGTCGATGTCCTCCAGGATGGGCTTGAGGTAGAGGACCCCGTCGTTGGGATCCACCTCGCTCATGAGGTTGAGGCCCAGCTCCATGTCCACCGCCATGGTGAACGCCTTCACGTACCGCTCCTCGCTGAAGGCGTAGAAGTCGATCTGAAAGTCCTCCAGGAGCATGTTGAGCAGGGGCTGCGGGTTGTTCTCGTCCAGGTTGTTCCTGACGTCGAACACCAGCGGGGTCTGGGGTCGGATGACCAGGCGCATGGGCGCATCCCCCACCAGCGGATCCACCAGCTCCCCGAGGGAGTTGACCATGATGCTAAACAGGCCCACCGTGAGCATGTCCACCTCGGAGGTGCCGATCTCCAGGCACAGGGCTCCGGAGTTTAGCAGGTGGAAGCCCACCAGGTTCAGGAAGGTCTCCCCGGTGCCGATGGCCAGGTCGGCCACTTCGTCGTATAGGGGGCTGTTCGGATCCTTGTAGCGCAGGTACTGGTTGTCGCTGAAGCCCCCCATCTCGGAGGAGGGATCGATCTTGAAGGCCGCCTGCCTGGGAACGGGCGCCTGGGAGAGCACCCCGGAGAAGTCTGGCGTGGGCATGGGCGGCATCTTGCGGTGGGGCTCGGAGTGCTCCCGCACGCCGGTCTGGGGATCCATGGTGGCGGCGCGGGTCGTGGGGTCCGAGTCGCTGTT